>LUCD01000119.1 GCA_001593925.1 Candidatus Bathyarchaeota archaeon B26-1 | reverse complement strand
AGAACTTTGCTGACTTAAAACTTTTGAGGAAACATGGAAGTGCCCATTAGAGAAAAACCACATAACCGCCAAAACCATGACGGAACGCACAATTCAATTGGAAAGCTTTAATTTTTCAAGGAGGGTCTTTATTGAATCGTGGAGACTAAACTTTTGGCTAAGTTGAGGAGCCGTAACCATTGAATGTAGAAAATCTTAAACTCGGCGTGGGTCTATCTGCGACTACTCAACGTGGCCGTCCGGAGGGGAGGGAGCCGTGAAGGTTCTGGTTGTGGTGGCGTCGGTAAACGAGCTGAGGAACATCAAGGCGTTCGAGCCGATGCTGGCCAAGGAGGACTCCAAAGTCATAGTAATCGACGAGATGAATGAGACCCTAAGGAGAAGAAACGATGAAATCTTGGAGGGAATCCCCCACGAATTTTACGGCGTTAGGGAGAGAAGCGAGTGGTTCAAGGAGAGGTTCGGATCGTCATTCTCCAAGTACCTCAAAGTTATACCTGAACGGTGCCATGCCGAGACGAGCTTCGGCTTCCTCGTCGCCCACGAAGAGGAGCCTGACATCGTCTTGGAGATTGACGACGACGTCTTCCCGTTGGAGAGGCAGGAGATGGTTCGAGGGCACCTCGACAACCTCTTCTCCGAGAACGGAGTAACGGTCTCATCTCCTCAAAAATGGTATAACACGATGGAGAATCTGGAGCTCAACGTGGACGAACCCGTCTTCGCTAGGGGCCACCCATACGCGGATGACGTAAGGATGGAGAATTACGAATGGCACTTTCAGGGAGGAAGATGCGTCCTGAACATGGGGCTGTGGACTGGACACCCCGACTTAGACGCTTTAACCACGCTCTACTACGGGGGCCTCGATGGCAGATGCAGGGTCAAAGCCATAAGGCCTAAAAGGAGGAAGGTGCTCGTTGGGAGGGGAACATACTTCGCTGTCTGTAGCATGAACACCGCCTTTAGACCCAAGATCATCCCGGCGTTCTACCAGCTATACATGAACTTCATGGGGGTAGACCGGTTCGACGACATCTGGTCCGGCCTCTTCCTGAAGAAGATCGCCGACCATCTGGGCGACGGGGTCTCCCTAGGAGGCCCAGCCGTCTACCACGCGAGGAGGCCGCGAGACGTCTTCAGGGACCTGAAATGCGAGATGGACGGTTTAGCCATAAACGAGAAGCTCTGGAGAATAGTTGAAGAATCCGAGATAGAGGGTAAAACTTACTGGGACGCTTACAACTCGCTGATCGAGGAGCTGGCGGCTAAGGTTCCCGGAGCCTTCAGGAACCCGGACCACAGGAGGTTCCTAGAGGCCCAGATAGAGAAGATGAGGCTCTGGCTCAAGATCATAGACAAGATATAGTTTTAAGCGTCTCCTCAAGCCGCCTCGAACCGCCACTCCTCCCTATTCACCAAGAGGTCGGCTAGAATCTTCTTCGAGGATTCGAGGGGCAGGGACAGGAAGACGCGAACCACATGTTTACAGAGCCTCTTCTCTGAGAGAATTTTTATCCAGTCCTCGCAGTTGTGAAGTATAGTCCTCCTAGAAGGGTCTATCTCCACGGTGTACTCTTTGATTTTCGCTGTAACCTCCCCTCTCGGCCCCCGCTTTATCGAGACGTGGGACTCACGTATAGTCTCAGCCCTGTTAATTCTACCCTCATCGGTGAGTCCCCGGAGCAGCTGAGAAAGGTTCAGTTTCAGGGCTTCATCCACCGTGGAGGGAGGCGCCGATATCCCCTCAGTCTTTCCCTTAATGTAAGAGTCTATCCGCTCCCTAACCTTGACTTGGAGCCGCGTCGCCTTCCCAAGCATCTCGAGGAGGCGGAGACAGTTCTCAGGAGCATACGCGTGGAAGTGGTTGTTGAAGTATCCGTAGACAACCCTCGTCTTCTCGGCGGCGAGCTTAACCCTTGGAACCCACTCCTTAAGCTCGTCCTCGCTGTACCTGTAGTTGAACCATGGGCGTCCACCTCTTCCGTGCCACCTCAAGTAGGCGAAATCGGCCGTGAAGACCATCTTTGGAGGTATAAGAGGCTCGTCGACGATCGTGTAGGCGACGTTACGCTCCTTTAGGAGGCTCCAAGTCTCGGAGCGAAGCCAAGACAGGCTCCTGAACTCAACGGCGAATCTGAACTCGGATGGGAGAACATCTAGGAACCTGCTGAGCCTCTCCGCTTGGTCATACTCGAACCTTGGAGGAAGCTGGATGAGTATGGGTCCAAGCTTCCCGGCTTCCCTCATCGGCTCCATAAGTTTCAGGAACCGTTTTAGGTCGTCGTCAACCCCTAAGGAGAGGTCCAGCCTCTTCTTGTGGGTTATGATCTTCGGCATCTTCGCCGAGAAGACGAAGCCTTTAGGCGCGGCTCTTAAGAGGCCTCGGATCATCCCGGATGTTGGGTAACGATAGAACGTGGAGTTTATCTCCGTAGTTCTGAAGACCCTGACGTAGCTGCTGAACTTCTTCTCTCGGGTGGTGTAGAAGGGGCCAACCCACTCCTCGTATCCCCAACCGGACGTTCCAAGCAGGATATTGTCTTCCACTCCCATACCGGACACCCGCGGGAGACATCACCCCTGAACCGGTTAAGGCCTGCTTCTCGGAACAGGCGTTTAGCAGAGGGCTTCCAAGTAGGCCTTAGCCCTCTTTATGTCCTCGATCTGTTGAGGCCCGCTTATCTCACGTTCGATCGTTAAGGCTCCCCTGTAGCCCAACGCTTTGAGTTTAGATATGAGGGCTGGGAAGTCTACGCGGCCCTCCCCTATAGGCTTCTCCTTTCCGAGTTCACGCCCGTTAGTCGGGTACTCCCCGTCCTTTGCATGTACTCCCCGAACGTAAGTCCCGATTATGTCTAGGGCATCCACAGGGTTCGCCTTCCCGTACATGAGAAGATTAGCCGGGTCGAAGTTGACGCCGAGGTTCTCCGCGCCAACGTCCTCTATGGTCCTAAGCAGAGTTATAGGGGTCTCCTGGCCGGTCTCGAACCAGAATGGCCGTTCTCACCACAGAAGCCGGCTATCTCCCTCAAGACGTCGATGAGGGAGACGTAAACGGGGTCGAGAGGGTTCTCAGGTATGAAACCCACGTGGGTTGTGACGCTCGGCGCCCCTATCATACGCGCGAACTCGGAAGCCTTCTTCAGAGCCTTCAACCGAACCTCTCTGGTCTCAGGAGGCACCAACCCTATGGTGCTGGGCCCTTCAATGAAGTTCCAAACGTGTCTCCCGGGTGTTCCGGACCAGAGGGTTGTCACCTCTATGTCGCGGTTTTCAGCGGCTCTCCGGAGCCTCCGAGCCACGTCTTCCCTGTAAAGACTCATATCCCAACAGACGATCTGACAGGTTGGAAAGCCTAACATTTGAACCTTGTCGAGCTCCTCCTCCGGGTCAGCTTTAAGCCTAGCGATCATGCCCAGTTTAAGCCTCACCAAGCCGCTTTTCCTCCCTGAAGGGTTAGGCGGCTCCCAAATATTTAGGATTTGCGTAGACCAATCTTGACGAAGGAGAAAAGATTTAAATAAATAGTAGCCGCGTTTAATTTTAAACACCCCGTTGATGGACGGCTGAAGATGTCAAGGGAGTTTAGACACATCGTCCGTATGCTAGGCACGGACCTGAACGGGTCCGAAAAAGTAGTCTACGCCCTAACCCTCATCAAGGGTATAGGAATCAATATGGCTAATGCTTTGGTGAAGAAGGCTGGAATCGACCCGGATAAGAGGTTAGGTTTTCTCTCCGAAGCCGAGATAAGGAGGCTTGAGGCTGTAGCGAAGGACCCGGCGGGTCACGGAATCCCGGAGTGGCTTCTGAACCGCCGAAAGGACCTCAGAACTGGTAAGAACCTTCACTTAATCGGGTCGGACTTGGACCTCCAGGTTAAGGCCGACATCGACCTGATGAAGGCTATAAAGTCCTGGAAGGGGTACCGTCACGCTTACGGTTTGAAGGTTAGGGGACAGAGAACTAGGACGACCGGCAGGACAGGGAAGACCGTCGGCGTCAGAAGGAAGAGGAGGTAACATCCCATCATGGGCGACCCGAAAAAGCAGAGGAAAAAGTATAAGACTCCAAAGTTTCCATGGAGAGCCGACATCTTACAGAGCGAGCTGAAGATCATAGGAGACTATGGTTTAAGGAATAAGAGGGAGTTGTGGCGCTACAAGACCATGATCTCGAAGTTTAGGAGAATCGCTAGGTCACTTTTGGGGTTGTCTGGGAGGGAGAGAGCCCTCAAAGAGGCTCAACTTCTCAATAAACTGAAGAGGTATAAGATTCTCTCCGAAAACGCGACTCTAGACGACGTTCTCGACTTGTCGGTTGAGGATATACTTGAACGCAGGCTCCAAACCATAGTCTTCAGGAAGGGGCTGGCACGGTCTATCCATCAGGCTCGGCAGCTCATAACCCACGGCCACATCGCGATCGGCGATAGAAGAGTCTTCTCTCCAAGTTACCTCGTCTTGGGAAGCGAAGAGTCTCAGGTGACTTATGCTCCAGTCAGCCCCCTCTCCAATCCGGATCACCCCCTCAGAAAGAGTTTAGAGGTGAGTGAAGGAGGCTGAGACGAACCCATGAGTGGCAGTGAGAAGAAGGAGCGTTGGGGAGTAGTACACATATACAGCTCCTACAACAACACGATAGTCCACATAACCGATCTCTCAGGAGCGGAGACCATCGCGAGGGCTTCAGGAGGAATGTTCGTCAAGGCCGACCGCCTTGAACCGTCACCATACGCGGCTATGAGAGCAGTTGCCTACGCCGCATCAGTAGCGAAGGATAAAGGCATAACAGCCATCCACATAAAGGTCAGGGCGCCGGGAGGTTCGGGGCCGAAGACCCCTGGGCGTGGAGCTCAGGCGGCGATAAGGGCTTTAGCCCGCGCAGGCTTCAAGAAGATCGGGAGGATAGAGGAGGTAACGCCGATTCCCCATGATGGTACTAGACGGAAAGGAGGCCGTAGGGGCCGCAGAGTCTAGAAGGGCAAGTGTGAAGTGAAGGAGTGCGAGATGAAAATCCGTATAATTGAGATGGACGGTAACTCCATGCGTTTCGTGGTGGAGGGAATAGACCCATCCTTAGCCAACACCCTACGCCGTATAATCCTGTCCGAGGTTCCGACGATGGCTATAGACGAGGTCGTGATAATAGAGAACTCCTCGATCCTCCACAACGAGATTCTAGCCTTGAGGCTGGGGCTTATCCCGTTGAAGACGGACCTAGACTCCTACAACCTCCCCGAGGAATGTAGCTGCAAGAGCGAGTTCGGATGCCCCCTCTGCCGGTCAACGTTAACCTTGGATGTCCAAGCGAAGGATGACGTGAGAACGGTCTACTCTGGAGACTTGATCCCGGAAGACCCGGACGTCGCCCCGGTCAGCGACAAGATTCCGATCGTTAAGTTGGCTCCAGGACAGAGGGTTAGGCTCGAGGCGTACGCAAAGCTTGGGAGGGGGAAGGACCACGCTAAGTGGCAACCCGTCTCCCTCTGCATCTACCGGTACATGCCCCAGATCGAGATCGACGAGGAGAGGTGTAACGCCTGCGGAAGATGCGTAGAGATATGCCCGAAGAGAATTCTGGTGGAGAAGGATGGGAAGATCGAGGTGGAGAACCTTATGGAGTGCACCCTATGCAGGGACTGCGTCGAGGCGTGCGGTGAGAAGCCGCCCGCCATAAAGGTGAGCTGGGACCCCAAAACCTTCATCTTCGATCTGGAGTCGACTGGAACCCTGCCTGTTGAACGGATAATGATCGAAGCCTTCAAGGTTCTCGACAAGAAGTTCTCAGACTTCAAGGAGACTTTCATAGGTGTTGTCCATGAGTCCAAAGAAGATTAGGTCGACGAATCCGGAACTCGTGAAGCTCATCCGTCTACTCAGGAAGAAGTCTAGAGAGAACAAGGCTGCGATATGGAAGGACCTGGCTGAACGCCTCTCCAAGCCGAAGCGTAGACGTATAGTCGTGAATGTGAGCCGGTTGAACCGATACACGGAGAGCGGCGACACTGTTGTGGTTCCCGGGAAGGTTCTAGGAGCAGGCTCGATCAAGCATCCCGTTAAGGTTGCGGCCTTCGCCTTTTCTGAGCAAGCCCGCCTCAAGATCGTCAAGGCTAAGGGCAAATGCGTCACCATACCTGAACTCGTGGAGAGCAACCCTAAAGGCACAGATGTAAAGATAATTGGGTGATGAAGGGATGGGTTTGAGAGAATCGGTGATCGACGCGGAGGGCCTCATCTTGGGAAGGCTGGCCAGCGCGGTGGCGAAGAGGCTCCTGAACGGAGAGAGGATAATCATAGTCAACGCGGAGAAGGCTGTGATCTCAGGAAAGAGGCATAGCATACTAAGAGAAGCTAAGAGGTTCCTCGAGATCGGCCATCCCGGGAAGGGTCCCCACCATCCAAGGAGACCCGACGAGATCGTTAAGAGAACGATCAGAGGTATGCTTCCGCGGAAGAAGCCTAGAGGGAGAGAGGCGCTTAAGAGGCTCAGGGTCTTCATAGGGACGCCTGAAGAGTTCAAGGATAGGGAGAAGGAGACGATCCCCGAAGCCGACTCAAGGAAACTTCGATGCCCCTACATCAAGGTCTCCGACTTGGCGGAAGAGGTAGGATGGAAACCCGTAGGTGATTGATGGTATGTGTGGTGCAGGTTCAACCGCGAAGAAGGTTCTGGTTGTGAGCGGGAAACGTAAAACCGCGATAGCCCGGGCGACTATAAAACCGGGCAGGGGAAGGGTCCGCATAAACAGGATTCCCCTCGAGATATACGAGCCTGAGATCGCCCGGTTGAAGATCATGGAACCCCTCATGCTTGCCGGCGAAGAAGTATGCAGGTCGACATAAATGTAAACGTGAAGGGGGGCGGCTTCATGGGGCAAGCTGAAGCCGCCAGAATAGCCATCGCGAGGGGCCTCCTGAAGTGGACGAAGAGCTCCCACTTGAAGACCGTCTTCTACAAGTATGACCGAACGATGATCGCCGGTGACCCTAGAAGGAAGGAGCCTAAAAAGTTTGGAGGACCCGGAGCTAGGGCTAGAAAACAGAAGAGTTATAGGTAGGTGTTGTGGAGGCTCTCTTGAGATGATAATACCGGTACGTTGCTTCACCTGCGGTAAGCTGATCGGCGACAAGTGGGAGGAGTTCGCGAGGAGGGTTAGGGAAGGAGAACCCCCCAAGAAGGTCCTAGACGATATGGGCCTGAAGAGGTACTGTTGCCGGCGTATGCTCCTCTCCCACGTCGAGGTGATAGACGAGATTATCAAGTTCTTTGAGGCTAAGAAGATGCGGGAAGAAGAGTTCTGAAGGAGAAGTGTTAAGATGTCCGCGATAATAGAGGATGTTACCGCCCGTAAAGTGCTGAACAGTCGGGGAGACGAGACTATAGAGGTAGACGTTATAACGGTGGACGGTTTTGGGAGGGCCTCAGCCCCTTCAGGAGCAAGCAGGGGGAAAGCCGAGGTCGTCCC
>LUCD01000118.1 GCA_001593925.1 Candidatus Bathyarchaeota archaeon B26-1 | reverse complement strand
AGGGAGACCTTGGAGGAGGATTGAACCTTGGATGGAGAAGCCTTCCGTCAAGCCAGGTGGCCTGAACGGTCCATCTTCGAGATCGGAGGCCGGGGGAGGAGGGGCCACATTCTACCCAGACTCGAGGAGGAGGTGAGAGCCGAAGTCGGAGACATCCAGACGCTCATACCGGAGGCTCTCAGGAGGGTGAAGCCCCCGGACCTCCCCGAGCTCTCCGAGGTGGAGGTCATCAGACACTTCACGGCTCTCTCACAGATGAACTTCGGGGTCAACAACGGGATTTATCCCTTAGGGAGCTGCACGATGAAGTATAACCCTCAGGTCGATGAGGCCCTAGCCAACCTAGACGAGGTCAGGTGGGTCCACCCGGACGAGGATGAGTCGGAGATTCAGGGAATCCTAGAGATCATGTATAAGCTGGCCTCTTGGCTGGCTGAGATAACCGGGACCCACGCGGTCTCGCTTCAGCCGGCCGCGGGAGCCCAAGGCGAACTGACAGGGGTCCTCATAATCAGGGCTTTCCACAAACGTAACGGTGAACTCGACCGGAGGGATGAGATCATAGTTCCGGACTCGGCTCACGGGACGAACCCTGCGAGCGCCTCGATGGCGGGTTTCAAGGTTGTGGTCGTTCCATCCGGAGAGGATGGATGCGTCGACGTCGAGGCTTTGAAGAGCGCGGTTTCGGAGAGGACGGCCGGCCTCATGCTCACGAACCCCAACACCCTAGGAATCTTCGAGGAGAATATTCTGGAGATAGCTGAGATAGTTCACGAGGCAGGCGGCCTACTATACTATGACGGGGCGAACCTGAACGCCATACTGGGGAAGGCTAGACCGGGGGACATGGGCTTCGACATAGTCCACGTGAACCTCCACAAGACGTTCTCGACCCCCCACGGGGGAGGGGGGCCGGGTGCAGGCCCCGTCGGGGTGAAGGAGCACCTCGAAGGGTTCCTCCCCGTTCCAATAGTCGGCTTCGACGGGGAACGCTACTATCTGAGGTATGACCTCCCATACAGCATAGGGCGCGTCAAGTCCACCTTAGGAAACGTCGGCGTCCTCGTGAGGGCTTTCGCATACATACTCTCAATGGGCCCTGAAGGCTTGGAACGGGCGGCTGAAGTGGCGGTCCTCAACTCAAACTACTTGGCTAAGAGGCTCTCGGAGATTAGGGGTTTCACCCTCCCCTACGGGGGAAAGCCTAGGAAACACGAGTTCGTTCTGAGCTGCAGCGTGCTCAAGTCCGAGACGGGTGTAACCGCGAAGCACGTCGCGAAGAGGCTTCTGGACCACGGGGTCCACGCTCCAACAGTGTACTTTCCACCGATAGTTAAGGAGGCCCTCATGGTGGAGCCTACGGAGACCGAGCCGGTTGAGTCGCTCGACAGGCTCGTCGAGGCCTTCAGGTCCATCTCCGAGGAGGCATACACGAATCCGGAGAAGGTTCTAGGGGCACCCTACAACACATCGGTCGGCCTCGTGGATGAGGTTAAGGCGTCCAGCCCCAGAACACTATGCGTAACTTGGAGAATGTATAAGAGGCGTCTGGGAGAGTCCCGGAGGTAAGACCGGTTAGTCTCCTTTATGGGTCTCCTAGCGAGTTCACCCCTTCCTCGCCCATCCATACTTCTCTTTGTCGTAGAAGGGAAACTTAACCAAGACCGCTTCGACAGGTCTCCCCCTGATCTCTATTGCAACCTCCGTTCCGGGCTTGGAGTATTCGGGAGGGACGTATCCCATCCCTATCCCGACCTTCAGGAGCGGGGAGAAGGTTCCGCTCGTAACCCTCCCTATCTCTCCGTCCTCAGCTAGGATGGCCATTCCCTTCCGCGGTATCCCTCTCCCGAGGAGCTTGAAGCCGACCCGCGTCTTCGCTGTTCCCTCCTCGATCTGCTTTTCGAGGGCTTCCCTACCGATGAAGCTGCGTCCGTCCAGTTTTACGGCGAACTTCAGGCCTGCCTCCACTGGAGAGGTCTCCGTGTCGAGCTCGTTCCCGTAGAGGCAGAACCCGGCCTCGATCCTGAGGGTGTCCCTAGACGCGAGCCCGCAGGCCTCTATCCCGAGGTCTCCGCCGGCCTCCAAGATTTCGTTCCAGAGGGTTAGAGCCTCCTCGCATCCGTATCCCTCGAAGAGGTAGAGCTCGAAGCCGTCTTCCCCCGTGTATCCCGTCCTAGAGATTAGGAGCCTCTTCTCGCCGAGGCTGAACCATTCTGCGTGGAGCCTCTTTAGGTCGCTTATGGTTATCGGGAGGGCTCTCTGAACGGTCTCTAGGGATAGTGGCCCCTGAACCGCGATCATCGGGACTTTCTCGGTTACGTCTATGATCTCGACTTCGAGTTCGTTCCTGTGTTCTCGGAGCCACCTTAGGTCTTTCTCCCTGTTGGCCGCGTTGACCGTCAGTAGGAACTCTTCTTCGCTTAGCTTCGTCACCATGATGTCGTCTATTGTTCCGCCGGACTCGTTGCAGAAGACTGATAAGTGGCATTCCATCGGTTTGAGGGTTCGGCAGTCGTTCGTCAGGAGCCTCTCTAGGAGTTCTTGGGCGTGGGTTCCCCTCACGATTATACGTCCCATGTGTGAGACGTCGAAGAGCCCGACCTTCTCCCTAACGCTCATGTGCTCTACGCTCGGCCCCTTATACCAGAGCGGCATCTCGTATCCCGCGAACTCGCCGAGGCGTCCGAACTTCTCATGATACTTGAAGAAGGGAGTCCTCTTCATCATGTTGCTCCCTCACCACCCCAACACTCTATCCCCTCGACAATTATATCTTTCCCCGTCCGTAAAGGTTAAATGACGAGCCGAGTATCTGCCTAGAAGGTTGAAGAAGCAACCTTGGTTAGGATGGCGGGGTGGTTATGTTCACGTTCTCGGCTTCCCAAAAGGTCTACGAGATCGGGGGAGTTAAGGTCGGAGGGGAGATCGGTGAGAACGCCACAGTCCTAATAGGGAGCATGTTCTACCTCGGAGACAGAATCGTCCAGGACGAGAAGGAGGGGGTCTTCGACCGGGAGAAGGCTGAAGGGCTCATCAGGAAGGTTGAGGAGCTCTCAGACAAGACGGGTCTCCAAGCCATGCTCGACATCGTATGCTCCACGGGCAAGGTCGCCGCCAAGTATTTGGAGTTCGCCGCCGACGTAACCGAGATGCCGATCCTCATAGACGCCGTGGCGGAGGAGGCCGCCATAAAAGGTTTGGAGCACGCGAAGGAACTCGGCATAGTAGAGAGGACGGTGCTCAACTCGATCACCCCGGAGACGAAGGAGCCCGTCTACAGGAAGATCAAGGAGGTCGGGCTGGAGGCCGCCGTCCTCTTAACCTTCAGCTCGAAGGCCATAATCTCATCAAGCGAGAGGGTGAGACTCTTAGAGGCCATGATCCCTAAGGTTGAGGAGGCGGGCATAGTCAAGCCATTAGTGGACACGGTTGTGTTAGACATCTCCACCCTGGGGCTGGCGTGCAAGGCCATGCATGAGGTGAAGGACAGGTTCGGTTATCCGGCTGGATGCGCGCCCCACAACGCTGTAGCCTCCTGGAAAGCCTTGAAGAGGAAGGACAAGGAGATCAGACGCGTCTGCTCCTCCGTGGTCAACGCTCTCCCCGCAGCTCTTGGAGCGGACTTCATCCTATACGGGCCGATAAAGTCCGCAGAGTACGTATTCCACGCCGTAACGCTCATAGACGCCTCTTACGGGCAGGTCTTCATGGAGGGAGGGAGACGCCTAAACCTGAACCATCCGAGATTCAAGATATTACGCTTCTAAAGGACAGCCATTCCAAACGTGACAGGTCACCCACATAAATCGAGGAACAGACAAAAAGTTAAAAAATTTAAATTTGACCTCCTTATCTTAGAGGTGCTTGGCGGCGGTCGTAGTCTAGCCTGGTCTAGGACGTCAGCCTGCCACGCTGAGGACCCGGGTTCAAATCCCGGCGACCGCACCAAAGAAAACCTACGGTTTCTCCACTTCCCTCTGAAAAAGTAGAGGGGGTATCCCCTTTTGGGCAGTGATCTACCCAAAAATGCGTAGATCGTAGCGGCCGCAGTGATCTATAGGATTGGGCCCAATAACTCACGTGGAAAGGAGACGAAAACAGCTTCTGAAGAAAGAAAGAAGCTTGAAATAAAACCCTTCCATGAAAAGTATGGAAGGGAGAGGGTCGGCCTTGATCTATAGGAGGCCGAGGCGGCGGCAGAGATTCTCCCTCCGGTATTCCCTGAACTTTTTGAGGCTGGCACATTCCTCGCATAGAGCCCACCAGCCGCGCGGCGTTATGATCTTAAACCTAGCCGGCCCCTCGATCTCTCTTTGCAGTGTTCTTGGACGGGGCACTCCCCACATCTACGTTTCTTGCAGTACTCTAGGTTCAGCCTGACGAGGGCCGATTCGTGAGGTTCTATCTTCCTCAAACCTATTCTCTGAGCAGTCTCGACGGCCATCCTAGACGGCTTAGGCTTGGCTTTCTCCCACCTCCCCCTCAGCTCCCTCAAGAAGATGTTGACGCCCACCGGGCCGAAGCCTTTGAACTCTCGTAGACGCTTCTCCAGGTCCTCTGGATCGCTGGATTCCTCGTGAAGCCCCTCAAGGTCCCCATACTTCTCTATGAGGTCCTCCATTATCTTCAGGAGGTTTGAGGCTGTCGAGAAGTCGTACCTCACGTAGCCTCCAGAATCCAGCACCTGAACTAGGCGGTCCCACCCGGCCTCCAGTATCCTCTCCGGCGTAGTAAGCCCCTCTTCCTCAAACCGACGGTAGGTCCTCTTAGCGATCTCAGCCGAGATACGTTTGGCGAAGAGGATCGAGGCTAAGAACCACTTGAACCTGTCCTCCGGCTTAGTCAAGTCTAGGCCGAGCTCTTCGGAGTAGCTCCTCAGCTCGGAGAGGGCTGCCTCAACGCTCATCCTCCGTTCCCTCCTCTTCGCCGCTCTTGATGTCGATTACCGGCGAGCCGTCTAGGGCGTCCAGCCCCCGTTTCCCATGCAGCTCTCCACCAAAGACTCTAATGGAGCTAGGCTCTTAAATACTCTCTAGATTTAACTGATTCATGGCTTTGTTATTTGTCCGTCTTCCATTCTATGTTCTCTACTTCGGTTTCAAGGCTTGCTACGTGGCTGATGTCAAAAATCCACGCCACCAACAAGGAACTAAGAGTAACGGATAATACTAAGGCCGAACAGCATTTACAATAAAAACATCAGGGCAAGATTAAGTGAATATTGGAGAGGAAGTCAAGGTTGAAGTCTAATTTCCCGGCAACCGCACCAAACCGTTTGTGTTTTGGGCTTTTCTGGAACCGTCCTCTGGGACGCCAAAAAATATAGAGAGGGTATCTCCGTTTGGTTGTCTTTTCATGCAAAATTTTTGCATGGATTGAAGTCTTCGCTTGCGCCTCAGAATGGAGGGGGATGGAACGCGTCTAATCCTCTAATCATCTCAGCCTTACGGGGTATCTACCCCACTTCTTGGTTGCGGCTATCATAGCCTTGTAGTTCTCAAGCTTCACGTAGTCCGTCACAGTATTGCTCGTTCCAACGGCGTATCCGCCTCCCGGAGCCAAGTCTCTGATCCTCTCCTTAACCTCCCTTACGACGTCGTCAACCGTTCCTAGGGTTAGGGTGTACCCGAGGTCGATGTTACCTATCAAGGCCAACCTGTCACCCCACCTCTCCTTAACCTCAACGATGTTCATGGCCTTAGGCTCTATCGGGTGGATGGCGTCCACGCCGCAGTCTATCAGGTCCTCCATAACCGACGTTAGGTCCCCATCCGAATGGTATATCATTGGGAGGCTGTTCTTCTTGGCGATCCTCCCAACCTCCCTAAGCCACGGGAAGAAGAACTCCTTGAGGTCCCTTGGCGAGACTAGGAGGCCGTCTATGTGGGCTATGTCGTCGGACGGCCAGACAGCGTCCACACCGGCCTCAACCAGCACCTTACACTCATGGAGAGCCACCTCCGAAACCTTCTCGTAGATCCTCCTTATCAGCCCCCTATTCCGGTAGAGGTCTACGCAGAACTGGGTGAAGCCCCTCAACATCCACGTCGTCGTGAAGACGTCTCCGAACCCCGCCATCAAACCCATCTTCGGGTACTTCCTGTCAAGGAGCCTCCTCAGCTCCTCGGCTGTGGATGCATGTATCTGCGACACATCGAAGGACAGTATCCTCTCTAGGTCCTCCTCCGTCTTCACCAAACCCTCATGCTCGGGAGCCCAAGCCCTCGTTATCTCCTCGCTGTAGAGGCTGTAACGGTAGGTTCTCTCCTTCTGCTTCAGGAGCCGTGGGTTGTAGAAGAGCTCCCTCCCATCCGCCAGAACCCTCACATAGTCCATGCCAGCCTTGACGTAGAACTTAACGTAATCCTCCAAGTCCAGCCTATCCTTCCCAACCATCGCCCTCATAATGTCCAAGTCCGCAAGGAGCTCGGCTAACGGAACCCTATCCGGCTCCTCCAAGTTGACGAAGGCCAAGAACCTCTCGAAGTCCGGGGAGTCCTCCAAGACCATCACCGATACCCATCCAACGTAAAAGGGTTTATTGTTGATTATATATGAGCGTCTTGGTTAGAAGAAGGAAGGAACTCCTGTTCAGAGGATGGCGTCTAAACATCCACAATTACGGGGGAACCTCGACCTCAAGGCTCAGGTCTACAGCCTTAACTGAGTGGGTTAGGGAGCCCACGGAGATCACGTCCGGTCTGAGCTCAGCATACTCGAGGACGTTCTCCTCAGTTATTCCCCCAGAAACCTCTACTAGAACATTCCCGCGGAGACCCTCAGCCTTTAGGAGCTCCATGGCCCTTTCAGCCTCGGCAACCGGCATGTTGTCGAGCATGATTATGTCTGCCCCGGACCTAGCAGCTTCAACGGCCTCCTCGGGCGTTCTAACCTCCACCTCAACCTTCTTCGTGAAGCTCACGGCTGAACGGGCCTTCCTAACAGCCTCCGCAACGCTTCCCAAGACGGCTATGTGGTTATCCTTTATCAGAACCGCCTCGTCCAAGCCGGAGCGGTGAGGGTCCCCACCTCCCAGAATGACGGCTCTCTTGTCGAAGTATCGGAGGCCGGGAGCCGTCTTCCTAGTAGCCGCTATACGCGTGTCAAACCCGGCTTCTCTGATCCTGTTTATAAGCCTCCTCGTAGCCGTCGCGATTCCGCTCATCCTCATAAGCAGGTTTAGGGCGGTCCTCTCAACTGTTAGTATGGCGCGGGCGTCACCCCTAACCTCGATTACCGCCTCTCCCGGAGAGACTTCGGAGCCGTCATCGACGGACTGGACAACCTCAACCCCAACAGTCTCGAAGAGGACGGTTACCTCCAGAACCCCAGCCGCCACCATAGGCTCCTTAGCGACTATCCGGGCTGTAACGGCTATCCCCTCCGGAATCAACGACTCCGTCGTGACGTCGCCGAAGCCCACGTCTTCCTTGAGGAACTCTAGAAGATGTTCACGCAGAAGCGCGTCTGGAACCCTCAAACCACGCATCACTCCCAAAACCGCAACGGA
>LUCD01000007.1 GCA_001593925.1 Candidatus Bathyarchaeota archaeon B26-1 | reverse complement strand
GGGCCGCACTGATCTATAAGCGTGTTCAAAGAGTCGAAGAGGACGATTGTCCCTTCTCCCTTAGCCTTTAAAGCCTCCAAAACGGCTTCGTCCACTTCTTGGGGGTCAAGAGGGTTCTTAACGGAGAACTCTTCACTACTTCCAAGCCCCATTATCCCTGAGTAGGCGTCCACGAAAGAGAGGGATCCCTTATTCCAGTAAGGCTCAACAGGCCAGCCGTAATGCTTCATCTCTTCGAGGACGGTTTCCGGAGGCCTATTGTTGATCACGTAGAGCCCCTTATCCCTCTTCGTTAGGCGGTTGTAGAGTATCTCTTGAGCGATGGGTGCGGCATCGACGAAGGGGCTTGAACGGAGAAGGATGGATGACCCTCTCTCGAAGCCTCCGCCTAACATTTTATCGATAATCTCTATACCCGTCGGGACACGGGTTACCACATAATGCACATCCTTGAGTCCTATAAGTGGGGAGGCGATTCTATCTTATCAAACCTGCAACTTATAAAGAAATTGTAACCAAAGAACAGTGTTTAACGGATAATCATCACTTATAAGACGTCCCGTTCTTAGAAATAGGTGGATTTGGAGAGCCTTCCACTTTCCAAAGAGGCATACTCGTAATGAGGATTCCTTCGGGCATAGACGGCTTCGACGACCTTATCCAGGGAGGATTCCCGCTCGGAACGAACATACTCCTCATGGTGCACCGATGACCGGAAAGTCCACCATGTCCATGCAGTTCCTCTATAAAGGGCTGAGCCTAGGCAACGCGGGCATCTTCATCTCCACCAACGAGACTGCTGAGGATGTGAGGGAGAGGATGGCGTCCTTCGGGTGGAACACCGAAACCTTCGAGCGGGAAGGAACGATGAAGTACGTGGACTGCTACGGCATGATGGTGGACAGTAAACTCAGGGATACTCCATCCATAAGGAGGGTTCCAAGCGTCCTAGCTTTCACGAACCTGAGCGTGGTCCTCTCGGAGCTCTGCGGACACTTCTGGAGACTCCAAAAAACAATCCGTATAGCCTTCGACTCCGTCTCGTCTCTACTGATGTACGCAAACCCGGAAGCCGTCACCCGTTTCCTCCACGTCCTGCTTGGGAGGTTCAAGATGCTTAAAGCCGTCAGCGTACTCACCCTTGAGGAGGGGATGCACCCGAGAACGATCGAGATGACCCTCCAGCAGCTCTCAGACGGAGCCCTAAGGCTCACAAAGAGGAACGGAGAGAGATTCATCTCGTGTTTAGGTCTAGCCTCCACCAGATGCGTAAAGGGAGAGATACCTTTCGAGATCACCCAGAAAGGGATCGAGATCAAGCTGAAAGGGCGGCCACGCCCAAGGAGGTAGAGGCAAAGATTTTGGATTTTAGAGGTGGTGAGGTTTGAAGCGTACCGAATGGAAGGATAGAATCCCCCCAGAGATCATAAGTTTCTTTGAGGCCTTCCCGGGGCAGAGCCTCCTTGTGAAGGGGAGACCCGGTACAGGTAAGACTATTCTAGCGCTCGAGATACTTCGGGCCATCTGCGAGGAGGGGAACGGCTTATACATCTCGACTCGCATGGAGCCCCATAGGCTCTACGTGACTTCTCCGTGGATTCGAGATTTCATACCTGAGCGGAACATCATAAACGCCACGCAGAGCAAGGTGAGACGAAGCCTAGGCTTGGAGGCTCATCATCCCGGGAGAACGCGGCCCATAGACTACAATACGATCCTCCAGTTCTTCAGGGTCATATACGAAGAAGCCGAAGACATGGATAACCCGATGATAATCTTCGATAGCTGGGACGGGGTTCTCTCACACCTCAACATGGAGGAGGAGGCGGCCGCCCTAACCCAAGAAATCTGCGACTTCTGCCGTGAGGTTGAGACCCACACGATCTTCGTGACTGAGAGGGAAGGGACAGCGGCCATCGACTTCATAGTAGACGGGGTCGTAACTCTCCGTAGGCTGAGGCTTGGAGGCTCTGAGGTGGGGCCCGAGCACCGGGTCGTTAGGGAGATCGAGATCGAGAAGGTGAGAGGACTCCCCATAAGGCAGTCGAGGTATCTCTTCACCCTTCACGGGGGGAGGTTCCGCTTCTTCAAACCCTTCCTAGAGGACTTGACGGCGAGGGTTGAATCCGCCCCCTACGTAGAGGATAGATACTCAACGGGAATACCTGACTTAGACCGTGCTGTCGGGCAGCTCCCCGTGGGGAATGTCGGCCTATGGGAGACCCATTACGGCGTCAACAAAAGGTATGAGCAGATGCTCTTCCAGCTCTGCATGAACACCGTTGCGAAGGGAGGCGGGGTCGTCGGAATCCCCCATATGGGATCGTCCATAGGGAAGATGAACCTCGAGAACGTGGTCATCCACTATCCTGAGACCGAAGACGTAAACGTTGAGACCGCGTCCTTCTTGTCCGTCGTACGGAACCTCCAAGAGAGGGTTAAGAAGCCTATCCTAACCTTCATCAGCCTAGACACTTTAGAGAGGACGTTCGGAGTGAAAGGCGCCCTCAACCTCCTCGACAACTTCCTGAAGATATCCGAGGAGACCAATCTCATCTCTTCGATCCTCTACATAGCCGGAAGCGAGTCATCCCTCCTGAGAAGCGTGGCGAACTCGGTCGATATCCACCTAGTCTTTAGAGACGTGGACGGCGCACTCGTCCTCTACGGCGTGAGACCCGTAACATGCCTCTATGGGGTTACAGTCGACGAGAAAGGCGTACATCTAACGCCTGTAGTGTGATAGGCCTTGCCCTCCTACTATGAGAGGAAGATACTTGACGTCCTCAGAAAGTATAAGGACGGCTTGACCACGGTGAACGTTGCCAAAGAGGCTGACATAAGCAAGACTACGGCCATAAAGTACCTCGCCTCTCTAAGGGCTGAAGGGAAGGTTGACTACGTAGAGGTCGGCCCCTCTAAGCTCTGGAGGATCAAGGAGGGGGAGAAGCCAACGGCGAAAAAGCATAAGGCATGGTCTAAATCTGAGAGGCTTGAAGACCTGCTGAGAGAGTTTAAGGAGATAACTGGAGTTGAAGGGTCAGCCGTCATAGACCGCGACGGCTTCACGATCTCCGCGGACCTACCAGACGGAATGGACCCAGAGAAGTTTGGAAACATAGTCTCGCTCCTCCTTAGGACGGGCATGAAGTCTATAGACGCCGCCAAACTGAAACCGATCGAAGAGATCATAATAGAGGGCGGCGGGGGGAGGCTCGTCATACGGAGCGAGGGAAAGGTTCTAATAGCGGCCTTCTGCAGGCCTGATACGCCCCTAGGAACAGTAAGGCTCGAGATGGAGGACCTAGCGGACAAGATAAACGAGGTCTTGACGTAGCAAGGTGCATCGAGATGAGCCGTGAAGACAGGATCTTAGAGGCCCTCAAGGAGTCTGAGGACGGCCTGACCATACAAGAAGTTATCAGGAAGACCGGTATAAGCAAGACGGCCGCAATAAAGTATCTCGCCACGTTCAAGATGGCTGGGAAGGCCGACTTCGTGGAGTCTGGGCCTACGAGGCTCTGGAGGCTTGTGACGCATAAGAGGGTTAAGAAACCGTCCGGAAAGGGTGGAATTCTCAGGTCTCTCTTGAGAGAACTGACAGAGAGAGCGGACCTTACCGGTTCAGCCATTCTCAAGGGGGAGGGAGTCGTCCTCGCGGCGGTCCTCCCGAAGAACATGGACTACGATAAGCTGGAGACTCTAGCGTCTTCCCTTATGAGAGCCGGCGTTAGGAGCATAGAGCTAGCGGGGATGGAGAGGTTCGAAGAGATGACCGTGAAGGGCAGTAAGGGTAGAATCCTAGCCCTGAACGAGGACGGAACTTTCCTAATAGCCTTCTGTAAACCGGACACAATGCCCGGATCGGTCAAGCTGGAGATGGAGGAACTCTCCAAGAGAATACGGGAGGCATTAGACTCCAAATGAGCAGAAAAGGCACGGATAGGCGCTCCTGCCGGTTATCCATCCCCATAAGTGAGAGGTGGTCGAGTACTGATTGAGGAGATTTACCAGGCGATCTCAGGGTTTTTTCGTATAGTCCAGATGACTCCCGAACAGATAGTCTCGATCCTGATCGTTCCCATACTCGTCGATATGCCACGCACGTTCGGGAAGGCCATAATCCTCATCTCGAAGGCCCTATACGACAGATTCAGGAAGAGAAGATTCGGACACGGGTCCCCCCTAGTCTCAGTGATAGTTCCAGCTCACAATGAGGAGAAGGTCATCGCCCAGACTATCGATTCTCTACTGAGGCAAGACTACCCGAACTTGGAGGTGATCGTGGTAGATGACGGTTCAACGGACAGAACTGGCGAGATCGCCCAGAACTTCGCGTCTAAGGGCTTGATAAAGCTTGTTCGCCGTGAAAAGGCGAGCGGCAGTAAGGCTAGAGCTGTAAACTACGGAATTCCCTTCTCTAGAGGGGAGATCATAGTTACGGTCGACGCGGACACGATACTTGAACCCTCATCGATCTTCGAGCTTGTGGAGGCCTTCTCCAACCCTGCTGTGGGGGGAGTTTCAGGTAACATCCGCGTGCTGAACAGGGTGAACCTACTCACGAGGCTTCAAGCCTACGAGTACCTCGTGGCGATGGAGGCTGGGAGAAGGTTCCAAGCAATCTCAGGGGCGCTGATTATAATTCCCGGGGCCTTCGGGGGTATTAGGAGGAGGCTCGCCTATTCCATAGGCTTCTTCGACCCCGACACCATAACCGAAGACTTCGACATCACCCTGAAGGTACATAAGAGCCGGATGAAGGTCGTTTTCGCGTCTAGGGCGATAGGCTGGACAGTCGTTCCAGAGAGTTGGAGAGGCTGGATTCGGCAGAGGACGAGATGGACGGCGGGACAGCTACAAACCCTCATCAAGCATAGAAACGTCTTCTTCGAGCCGTTCTTCAGGATTATAGGCCTCTTAGTGACGCCTGACATGCTCTTCATGGACATCGTGCTCCTCTTCGTCAGAACACTCTGGCTCATAACCCTCCCCCTCTTCTACCTCCAGCTGCTCCCGCAACTCTTCATACTCATCTTCCTCTTCTACCTCTTGAACGAGCTCGTCATCGCGGCTACAGCGGCCCTCCTCTCGCCCAAGAAGAGAGACATAACATGTCTGCCCCTGATCCCAATAATCGTCCTCTTTTACAGGCCGTTCTACGGCCTTGTACGTATAAAGGCGTACCTCGAGGAGATGTCTGGGATGACTTTCAAGTGGTGAAGCTGCATGAATCGGAACAGAACGTTGATGCTGGTTTTCTTCGTCCTCAGCTTATCTGTCCTCTCAACCATCTACGCCGATTGTTTACCGTTATTATATCTCGGAACGGACCCAGACGACGTTGAGGATGATCATATAGACATGAAAGAACTCTACTGCACCACCAACGCCACGCATATAACCTTCCTCATAACATGTTACGGTGAGGTAGAGACACGTAAGAAGCCTCCTACGCTACCGCGCAACGAGTTCAGAGTCTACCTAGACGTGGTTGCTGGGTGGGGTGACAGCCGCCGAGACGCACCCCTCGAAGGGGCAGACGTCATAATTGAAGCCCACAGCCAGAGGGTGTACCGGTGGAACGGCAAGAAGTGGGAACGAAAGAAGACATCGACCGCCCAAGTCGAGGTTGAAGGGAACAACATAACCATAACATGCCAGCTGAGCGATATCCAGTTCGAGGGAGCCTCAGGAGACATCAGGATATGCTTCATCAGTAAACTTGAGGGTTCAAAGGAAGTCCAAGATAGAGCGCCCGACAGTGGGTGGTACACCTTAGAGGGTGGGATATCAAGCTTAACTTTTCTTGAGATCTCAGCCGCAGGGCTCTTAGGCCTGACGCTCGCATCTAGAGTCCGTAAGAGATTAGGGAGGGGTCTACGTGACTCTGAAGGTTAGGAGGAACGTGGTGCTGGTTTGGGCAAGCCTCACAGTACTCTCGATGCTCGCAGCTTACTTTTTCATACACTTTTTAGACCGGGAGTATCATGGCTTCGTGGCTGGAGTCGTAGCCTCCATGCTTGAGGCTTTAGGGGTGAGGTCGGAGGCTGAGGGAAACGTTGTTGCCTACACAGTTGAGGAGAGATGGACCGCGGTGAGGATCGGATGGGAATGTTCAGGGGGCCTCTCCATAATCGTGTATACGGGTCTGGTCTCGGGGCTTCCCGGAGTAAAGTTGAAAAAGAGGGTTTTAGGGTTAACTCTAGGTTACGCCGCCATCTTCCTCGGCAACCTGACCAGAATAGTTCTCATACTGTATCTAAACCAGCTCTTCCCAAATCTCTCATATATGCTCCTACACGACCTCTTCGGGCGTCCACTCTCCTTCCTCTGGATGACCGTCGTCTGGTTCGCTTGGTTCTACCATGCCCTCATAAAAGCGCCGGAGGTGAAGGATTCGTCCGCACAGTAGCTATAAATCCAAACGTCTCTTATACTCAAGGTGGTGTTACATTTGTCTGAGGGGACAAAAGCGTTTATCAAGGGTGCCAAGGTTATAACTCCGGAGCGAACATCAACGAAGCCTAAAGGGTACAGGTACCCAGTAGCTGAGGAGTACTTCGGTGAAGATGCTGAGAGCCGCCTCAACGAGCTCGTCGAGCAAGGCTTGATGGAACGCGAGTTCTACCAGAGGGAGCTGGGATGCCCAAAATGTGGGTCTATAAACCTGATCGTCCGTTTCTACTGTCCAAAATGCGGTAGCACCCACATAGTCAAGGGCGAAGTTATAGAACATTGGCCCTGCGGGTATGTGGGTCCGGAAAGCGAGTTCAAGGACGGAAAATGCCCGAAATGCGGGAAACCCCTCAAGAAGATCGGCGTCGACTACTCTAAACCGGGCCCCATGTTCAAGTGTATGGAGTGCGGCGAGGTCTTCCAGAACCCGGCTGACAAACTTAACTGCGCCAACTGCGGAGAAACCTTCGACAAGGGAGATGCTAAAGAGGTTATCCTCTACGCTTACAGGATAACTCCGAGGTTAGAGGAGGAACTCGACATCGCCTTGGCTCAACGGAGCTACCTAATCGAGAACCTGACCAAGATGGGATTCAATATAGAGAACCCGGAGAACATCTACGGGAGATCCGGGGTGAAACATTACTTCTACATGGTTGCGTCTAGGGGAACAGGCATCCTAAAGCTGAGGATAGTCATAGAGATTCTAAGCGCCTACAAGGAGGTTCCTGTAGACGAGGTCTTCTCGCTCTACGCCAAAGCCCTCGATGTAGGCGCCTACGGGCTTATAATAGCGGCGATCCCAAAGTTCTCGGAAGACTCCAAGAAGATGATGGACTACTACAACATAGCCTACGTCGAGGTTCCAAGCTTAGACTCCGCAGCTGAAAAGATCATCAAGAAACTCAAGGAGCTGATGGAGACTCCGACGAGGCCGCTACATGGAACCCGGCAGTTAGGGTGGTCCCTAAAGAAGTAGAGGCGAAGGGCTGAGCGAGCTTCAGCCCTTTATCACCGCCAACGGGGTTAGCCTAGCAACCTTCGTCGCGATCCCGATCTGGTGGCTGACCTCAGCAACCCGGTCCACATCCTTGTAAGCTGGGTCGGCCTCCTCGGCTAGAACCCTCATGCTGGCAGCTCGGATAACTATACCCCGTTTCTCTAGGCTACTCCTTATCTGGCTTCCCCTGAACCTCCGTGTAGCGGCCTTTCTGCTCAGCATCCTCCCGGCTCCATGCGCCGTGGAACCGAAGGTTATCTCCATAGCCTTAGGCGTTCCGACGAGAACCCATGAGCTCGTCCCCATCGAGCCGGGAATTAAGACCGGTTGTCCATACTCTCTATAGTCGGCTGGGACCTCAGGGCGTCCAGGCGGGAAAGCTCTCGTAGCCCCCTTCCTGTGGACCCAGACCTTCACCCGTTTCTTCTCGATTTCATGCTCCTCTATCTTTGCTATGTTATGGGCCACGTCGTAGACGAGTTTCAGGTCGAAGTTCTCGGCGGGTTTCTTGAAAACCTGCTCAAAGCTCTGGCGGACCCAGTGCATGATGACGTGCCTGTTAACGAAGGCGTAGTTAACGGCGCATGCCATGGCTCCGTAGTAGGCTTGGGCTTCAGGGCTGGTTCCGAAGGCGCATGCCAGCTCTCTATCTGGCAGTTCAATCTTATACTTGTGAACGGCCCTCTCCATAACTCGTAGGTAATCCGAGCAGATTTGGTGGCCGAAGCCCCTAGAGCCGCAGTGGATCATAACCGTGACTTGGCCCTCCTCAGTTATTCCGAAAGCCTTCGCCACTCTGGGGTCGTAGATTCTGTCGACCCTCTGTATCTCTAGGAAGTGGTTTCCTGAACCGAGCGTCCCGATCTGGGTTAGACCCCTCCTCTTCGCCGTTGAGGAGACCTTGCTTGGGTCTGCGCCTTCTAGGCATCCCCTCTCCTCACAGTGTTCAAGGTCCTCTGGCCACCCTATGTCTTGCTCTATCATTCTGGAGACTCCTTCTGAAAGTATGATGTCGAGTTCATGGGGGGTCACATGGAAGTCTTTCCTCCGGCTTCCGAGGCCGCATGGAACGTTCCTAAAGATCGTTGTGGCGAGCTCTTCAAGTTTAGGTCTTATATCCTTCTCGGTTAGGTTTGTGGAGAGGAGGCGGACCCCGCAGTTTATGTCGTAGCCGACCCCTCCGGGGCTTATCACGCCCTCCTCATAGTCCGTCGCCGCGACCCCTCCTATGGGGAAGCCGTATCCCTCATGACCGTCCGGGAGGGTCACCGAATACCTGTATATACCTATGAGGTGAGCCACATTCGCGCATTGCTCCAAGGTTCGGTCGGTCTTCATCTTCTCTAAAAGGAGTTCATCCGCGAAGATTACGCCTGGAACTCTCATTCCACGCCTGTATTTTGGTATGCGCCAAGTGTATTTATCCACCCTCTCTAAGGGGACGTGACTCGAACTCACTTCAATCACCACCCTTAAAGAATGTAAGTCCCCAATATAAACAGTTTTGGCGTCAACACCAAAATTAATAGGTGAGCGCCACATAATTCTTCCCTGAAATGTTCGTCAAGATCGTTCGGAGGTTAACCCTGAAGGAGATTGAGGAACGCATCAGCAAGTTCAAGAGAGACTACAAGTTATCCTTCAGCGAGTTCGAGGAACTATACTTAAGGGGGAGGCTCGATGGACCTTCCGCCGAGGCCTACTTCGAGTGGTCTGAGCTGGTCCACGCTTACCGAGGCTACATGGAGAACGGGGACCTCGACTATACGGTTGAGGAGACGTACTCGATGAGCCCTGAGGACCTGAGGGTCTTCACGCCCAAGCGGCTTGAACTCCTCTATAAGCTCTCTGAGCTGAGGGTTAACTCGATAAACGAACTGGCCCACAAGGTTCGGAGAAACGTCAAAAACGTCTATCGGGACCTGAAGGTTCTGAGCGAATATGGCTTAGTGGCTCTTAGGGAGAGGGGGAAGAGGAGTATTGTTCCTGAGAGCCTCGTCGAGGAGATCACGTTCTCGATGAGGTGAAACCTTGGACGATGCGCATCCTGCCTGTTCGACGCCCTTCACAGCCGACCGTACTTTGACATTATCTCACTAACCCTATCGAGCGGTATGGCGATCCGGGTGTTGTAATCCCTACCCGTCATGGTTTCAGCCTTAAAGAGGGCGTTTATTATGGCCTCCTCGGTCGCTTCAACCGTGGCTCTATAAACGGGGTTGAGGTAAGGCTCATCCAGAGAGCGTCTCCCGGAGGACGGCCGCCTCTTCTCCCCACGTTCTAGTAAGGGTTCAACGTCCCTCTCCGACGTCGAGAACGCTATAACGAAATCCCCACTATGTACACCGCCGTACGAGCCGGTTCTAGCGACCCCTAATATAGCCCTCTTCGCAACCTTCCAGAGCTGACGTGAAGACAGGGCAAGGTCGGTTGCTACAACTATCATGATGGACTCCGACTCCTGGACTTTCCTCGGCTTAATGTCTGCCAGCTCCTTTCCCACGGGGACTCCGTCGATCCTTAAGTCTTCACGCCTGCCAAAGTTAACCTGAACCAGCACGCCGACCGTGAACTCTGGGGTGGCCCTCGACGATGTTCCAATTCCGCCTTTGAACTCGAAGCCTGACATAGGGGTTCCTCCGCCTACATTCCCCTCCTCAACGGGCCCCGTCCCCGACGGACTGAACGCTTTATCCAACGCCTCATAGACGTGCTTCTTCCCGACGTGGCGGCCCGCGGAGTCGTTCAGGTAGCTGCCGTTCGTCTCTCCGACCACAGGATTTATCGACGTAGCTTCAACACCTAAAACTTCATACATGTAGTCGATGAGCGCGTCGGCTACCCTCCAAGTGTTGAGGGTGTCGGTTAGTAGGATCGGCGTCTCTATAACTCCCATGTGCATGACTTGGAGCAAACCCACAGCCTTCCCGTATGCGTTGTAGGGGTAAACAGCTGCCCTGACCTTCTCTTCGTATATGTCGGCTTGACGTGGGAGGATAGCTGTGACCCCTGCCCTTATAGGTCCTTTACCAACGACTAGAGGGCCCTCCCCCTCGATTATCGTCGAGTGGCCTACAGCGACTCCTCGAACATCGGTTATGGCGTTGTACCTACCGGGCTCCATAACCCCGATCTTTATCCCCATCTCTCTAGCCCTAAGACGCATCAGAGCACCACCAACCACATTAACCCTCAAAACGTCCATTATTAAACCTTTACGATAATCTTGTATCTCCAGCCGAGACGCAGAAAACTAAATATCCTCGAATGAAGCCATGGTAACCCATCTTTCTGGAGGAACCGTCTAAAAGAGCTACTTAGCTTCGGGGAACGATCTTAGGAGCATGGGTGGACGCGGACATAGCGTGTGGGCTAAACGCCTAGCATGTAGGGGAGCTCAATAAGGGAAGGTTGCAGGTTTGTAGAAGTATTCTCAGCAGCTCATGGAAAGAACTGGCCGTTACTCGGGTTTAAACCAGACCCCCTCCCTGTCCTTTTTCTCCTTCTCTTCCTCCACAAGAGTCCTTGTAGATATCTCTCTGATGAGAGATTTTCCTCCCTCTATCTCTATCTGGGCTCCGGGATACTCCTGCTGAAGCCTCCGCCTCAACTCGTTGACATCGGTATCCTCACTAACCTTCGCGTAGACCTTCGTTCCCTCCGGGGTCTGCGTCACTCTGATGGAGTACCCGCTGCTCAGGGGTTCTTCCCCGAACTTCTCGAAGAGACGGTCTATCTCGTCGAATAGGGACCCGCCGAAGATATCTTCTATGAAACTCTTCTTTTTACGCGGCACCTTCAGGATGCCCCTCCACTATGTTCACGTTATCCTTATAGGAACCTCCAAGACATCCCGCTATCAAATAATTATTGAACTTCGCTACGTTTAAATAGAAGAAACGTATATAAGTTTAACGAAATTCACTAATAATAAACAAGTTTGGTGGAGGGTTAAGCCTTGTCTGCACCCGCAGGCGGAATACCCGTTCTGATCTTGAAAGAAGGATCAACAAGGTCTAGGGGTAGAGCTGCTCAGCGCAACAATATAATGGCGGCGAGGATGATCGCTGAGGCTGTGAGAAGTTCACTTGGCCCTAAGGGTATGGATAAGATGTTGGTGGATAGTCTGGGCGACGTGACTATAACGAGTGACGGAAGAACGATCCTAGACGAGATCGAGGTTGAGCATCCGGCCGCGAAGATGATGGTTGAGGTCGCTAAGACCCAGGACGACGAGGTTGGGGACGGAACAACGACGTCGGTTATTGTTGCTGGCGAGCTTTTGGGGAAGGCTGAGGAGCTCATCGACAAGAATGTTCATCCGACCGTGATCATTGACGGTTACAGGAAGGCAGCTGAGAAGGCTCTTGAGACCCTTGAGGAGATAGCGGTCCCAGTCAACCCGCTGGATAGGGATTTCCTGAAGAAGGTTGCGATGACCTCTATGGCGAGCAAGCTCGTGGCGGAGAATAGGGAGCAGCTCGCCGAGATAGCAGTCGACGCTGTTCTGCACGTAGCACGGAAGGTAGGCGACGAGTACCGTGTGGACTTGGATGACATAATGGTTGAGAAGAAGCCTGGGGGTTCTATAACGGATACGGGGCTGATCGAGGGCATAGTCTTGGACAAGGAGGTTGTCCACCCGGGGATGCCTAAAAGAATCGAGAAAGCCCGGATAGCGCTGATAAACTGTCCTTTGGAGGTCGAGAAGACGGAGTTTGATGCGAAGATAAATATTGAGACTCCTGAGCAGATGGAGGCCTTCCTCCGGGAGGAGGAGAACATGCTGAGAAGCATGGTTGAGAAGATCTCATCAGCCGGGGCGAACGTCGTGGTCTGCCAGAAGGGGATCGACGACATGGCCCAGCACTTCTTGGCTAGGAAGGGAATATTAGCCGTCAGGAGGGCGAAGAAGTCTGATATGGAGAAGCTCTCCAAGGCTACGGGTGGAAGGATCGTGACGAACCTTGACGGCCTATCCGGCGAGGACTTGGGTTACGCCGACCTCGTCGAGGAGCGGAAGGTCGGAGACGACAAGATGGTCTTCATAGAAGGATGCAGAAACCCGAGGTCTGTGGCGATACTGATCCGCGGAGGAGCTGAGAGGGTTGTGGACGAGGCTGAGAGGTCTATTCATGATGCTCTCTGCGTTGTGAGGGATGTGGTTCAGGAGCCTAAAATCCTTGCTGGGGGAGGAGCGCCAGAGCTCGAAGTCGCTAAGGTTCTGAGAGACTACGCCGAATTACTGCCCGGCAGAGAACAACTTGCAGTCCAGAAGTTCGCTGAAGCGATGGAGACTGTCCCGATAACCCTAGGCGAGAACGCCGGCCTCGACCCGATAGATGTCATCTCGGAGCTGAGGGCTCGCCACGAGAAGGGTGAAAGGTGGGCTGGAGTCGACGTCATTGGAGGGAAGGTTGAGGACATGGAGAAGCTGGAGGTTTATGAGCCGTTGGCTGTGAAGAAGCAGGTGATCAAGTCTGCGACTGAAGCCGCGACGATGATCCTAAAGATCGACGACGTGATAGCGGCCGCAAAAGCGAAACCGCCGAAAACTCCCGGGTATGGAGGGGTTCCTCCCTCCTATTGATTTAGTTTTCCCCTACGCTTTGAACCACTTGAAGATTAGGTACTTTATTGAGTCCTTTTCCATGTCTGGGACGGCTATTATGAACCTTTTCCGCACGGTTGTCGCGAGCCTTCCGGCCTTAACGATATCTGCGGCTGTGATCTCGTCCCTTCTGCTCTTAACCGAGACGAGGTAGGGGGCGTGGTCGATTCCGGGGCCATGCTTGTAGACCGCGAAGTCGCAGCCGTACTTGACGCCTGGGGTGACTATGAGGCCTCTGTCTCTCAAGTCTTTGTAGACCGCGTATTTTAGGTCGAACTCTTCGTAGAGCCTTCTCGCCCTCCTCCTGAGATTTTCAAAGCTTATCTTTGTTTCCTTCTGTTTCTTCTTCTCGAAGACGGTTATGACCCCCTTCTCTAGCAGGTATAATCCCTCCATTAGGTCCAGTATCAGCGGGACGTCGAAGTCTGCTACTTTCGGTTTAGGTATCCCGACGGGCTTACCGTAAAAACCGATCCTATATAGTTCGGAGCCGTCCTTCGGGTTCCACACCACCAAGAAGTTCTCTACGAACTCCGCCTCGATCTTCCTGTTCATGTTTTGAGTTTCTCCGTTAAATGCTGAAAGCCAGTATGCGCGCCGCGTCCGCCGCATCCTCAACCTTGTCAGCCGTGTCCTCTAGGAGCTGGATGACGTCCCTTATCAGGAGTAGGGTTGGAGTCTTCATCTTGCTGTCCAGAACCTCGATCTCTAGTGTCCTGTAAAGGTCGTCTACGTGCTTCTCCGCCACCTCAACGTTCTTAGCCTTCTCTAACACTTTAGAGGAGCCGTAGTTCAGTATGAGTAGTGTCTCCCTTAGCTTTAGGACTGTGTTGAAGACGGCGTCCGTGAGCTTGCTTAGCCCATCCTTTATCTCAGATGGGACCTCCCATTTGCGTTCCATGATCTCTAGGAGGCGGAACGCTATTCCTTTACAGAAGTCTGCTACTTCGCTCGTCAAGTCTGTGAAGCGGAGGAAGTCTTCTCGGTTCATTAAGATGGCTCCTATCTCGACGAGTTCACGGGCAACCCTCCTCTTAGCCTCGTCGATCTCGTCTCCTAAGAGTTGTATCTCACCATAGAGATTCCTAACTGAATCTTCATCCCCTTTAACAAATCCGTCGACTAGCAGGGTTACCTTACGCGCTATCTCAACCACCTTCCGTAGATGATCTTGCGAGACGCTTAAGGCCCTAACCTTAACCCTCTGCTCGGTCTCGGTCGAGAAAACCATCCTCCCGCCCCACTAAAGCCTAGACGATTTTTGAGATAAATAGGTAAAGGAAACTAAAAAAGATTAATGGAGAAACGTCTTTGCCCTTCTACTTCGTAATGGATGAGAACTGGGGCACGCCGGGTTCACGGCTTTCTGTACGGTGTCCCTAAGTCTTTGAACTCTCTCTCCCAGCGGAAGTACTCTCTCAAGAGTTGTGGAAGCCTTCCGATCTCTGTTCTCACCTGCTCCCACGTGTCCCTGTCTCTAAGGGTTACGGTTTCGTCTTCTAGGGTCTGGTAGTCGACGGTGATGCAGATCGGGGTTCCAACCTCGTCGAACCTTGCGTAACGTCTCCCTATCGAGCCTGACTCGTCGTACTCGGCTAGGAACCCTTCGGAGATCAGTGTGCTGTGAACCTCTCGAGCCTTCTCGGGTAGGCCGTCCCTGCTCACTAGGGGTAGGACCGCGACTTCTATGGGTGCAAGGTCTCGCGGTATCTTGAGGATCGTCCTCGAGCCCTTCTTTGTGTAAGCGTATTCCAGAACCACGTAGACGAGCCTGTCCGAGCCGAAGCTCGGCTCTATAACGTGGGGTACGAATCTGCGGCCCCTCTCCACCCTCTTCTTCCTGACGATCTCGACGTGGCTGGGCAGTATCTTGTAGCCTTCTAGGGTGTAGAAGCCTCTCTCCTCCAGAGACTTTTCGAGTTCTTCCGGGCTTGTCTTGGAGATCAGCCTCGCAACCTTCGGAGCGTCCCCTCTGAAGTCTCTCCCTATCACGTCCATCTTCGGCTTAACCGAGGTCTCAACCCTCTCCACAACCCGGCCTTCCTCCTTGAAGACCCTCATGTCGACCCCGCTCTCCTCCATGTGGCTTTTGAGGTCGAAGTCTGTTCGGTAGTTGTGCCCAGAAACCTCGGTCCAGCCCCAACGGTCCAGGTAGACCTCTTGGTCGAAGCCTTGAGCGGAGTAGTGAGCCCTCTCCCAAGCGAGCTTCTCTATGAAACGTTGCTTATCTTCTGGGACACCCAGCTCCACCAAGAAGCGTTTAGCGAGGGCCATAAAGAAGGCCAACCACTCCATCTTGATGTAGCCCTTCTCCAGGGCTTCTTTGACCGTTATCTCGATCGGCTCCTCGGAGCCTTTAAGCCTAACCTCGGCGGGGATCAGCCTCAGAACCTCGTTCTCAACCTCTCCTAGGAGGGGACATCCGGGTTTCTCCGGGTCGAAGAAGAACTCCAAGTCTATTATGGTGAACTCTCTGAGTCTTATGGGTCCCTGCCTCGGGGATATCTCGTTCCTTAAGGCGTGGCCGATCTGGGCTACACCCATGGGCAGCCTTTCCCGGGCCTGCTCGTAGAGGCGTCTGAACTCGACGAATATTCCTTGAGCCGCCTCCGGCCTCCCGTATCCCACCGCCTCCGCGTACGGCCCGATGGTCGTCTGGAACATGGTCAAGAAGTATCTTGGTTCAGCCAGGTCTCCGCCGCATTCTGGACACTTGACCCCCCGGCTCTCCATAGCTTCCCCGATCTCTTCGAGGGTCATCTTCTCAGCCTCCGTAGACGAGATTCCGGCGGATTCTTGGAGCAGATGGTCGGCCCTAAACTTCCGTTTGCATCGGGTACATTCAACCATCGGCTCCTTGAAGTTCTCCACGTGGCCTGAAGCCTCGAACACTCTGCCTGGAAGTATTATCGGGGACTCGATCTCGTAGAGGCCGAGCCTCCTCAGGAACCTCTCCCTGAACTTGTCCTCGATCTTTCTCTTGAGGACGGTGCCGAGCTGGCCGAAAGCTATGAACCCGCTTACGCCGCCATATATCTCGCAGGCCGGCCAGAAGAAGCCCCTGCGGCGGGCCAGCTCGCTGACGAGCTCATACTTGTCAGGCGACCTCATAGTTTCTCCCCAGCCCTTACACCATAAATACGCTTAGACTCTTAAATCTTCATCTTAAAGACGAGGAAGCCCCCGATCTTCCGGAGACAGCCTCAACAGAGTTATGACCTTCCGTCTTCTGGGCTCGCCGTTTATAACGGTTTCCATCCAAACGGAGATACCCTCTCTATATTTTTTAAAAGAGAGGGTGCGGCATCCTGCTATATGGGCCGTTCATGAGTCTTAGACCGGTACTCCTCGCGTTTACATCTGAGCCTCTCGATAGAAGTGTATCTCTCCTTATGTCTCTCTTTTTTGAACCTCTTCCAGCATCGCGTTTAGGTTAGCCTAACTCCTTCTCAGTCCCATAAACCATAATTATCAAAAGCCTTGAGCTCCACTCGCCTCCTCCCAGCCATGATAACCTCCAAAACCCATTAAATACTTATTCTGCGATTCTCAATTCTTGGTTGGAGAAGCCGCTATGAACGGTAAGGAGAGGCTTCTAGCAGCGTTGACCGTGGGTTTAGATCGGGACTTCCCAGTAGTCGTCCCTTACCTCGGAATCTTCCTCCGAGACCACTGGGAAGAGGTTACGGATAAGCCTTGGTGGTCGATCTGGGAGATCGAGAGGAGGCTTGAGGTCGAGGAGGACCTCCAAGAGAAGCTCGGCATAGACTGGGTTCAATGCTCGATTTGCCCCACTAGGGAATGGAGAAGAAGCCACAAGGTTGAGGTTCTCGGGGGAAGGGTCTTCCTAATCGACCTCTCGAGCGGCTCGAAGACCGAGATCAGGAGGCCCCCGGTAGGAGGCTGGCCCTCCCCCATCGATAGGGAGCCCCTGATCAAGTCTGTTGACGAGGTAGAGGAGCGCGTAGAGGTTGTTCCGGGAGACGAGCTAGTGAGGAGCGGTAGACTTGACTACGCGAGGATGGTCGTGGAGAGGTTCGGCTCCGAGAAGTTCATCTACGCGAACGTCGGCAGCCCCTACTGGAGAGCCATAACGGGCTACATGGGCTTCAGAGGGATGATCAGAGGAATCTTCAGGAGGCCTAGACTGGTTGAGGCCCTACTCGAAAGGGTGACGGAGCAGATCGTTGAGGAGGTTAGGGCCTACGCCGAGGTGGGGGTCGACGGCGTGTGGATCGAGGACTGCCTCTCCTCCGCCAGCGAGATATCTACCGAACACTTCAGGAGATTCGCACTACCATACGTGAAGGATGTGGCCTCCGAGGTTCGGAAGACCGGGATGAAGAGCATATACTACTTCTGCGGGGACGTCCACGACCGGCTCGAGTACCTCCTAGAGGTTGGAGCCGACGCCATCAGCCTAGAGGAGAGCAAGAAGAACTTCCAGATCGATATAGAATGGGTTAACGAAGTCGTCTCCGGTAGGTGCTGCATCTTCGGGAACATCGACTCTTTGAGGGTTCTCCAAGACGGAACCCTAGAGGAGCTGGAACGGGAGGTCAAGCGGCAGATCGAGGTTGGACGCGAGCACGGTAAGTTCGTCGTCTCCTTGGGGAGCCCCGTGACCCCTAGAACCCCTGTTAGGAGGGTTAGGGAATACGTCGAGGTTGCAAGGAGGTACTCCCAGAGATGAAGAGCGCGTCCCATAGCCCGGATTGAGCGGGGTAGCATTGATTACCGCTTTCAACCTTAACCAGCCCAATGAGAGCCATGGTTTCGCTCGACCCTCTCCTCTCTATACCTTCCATGGAAGGGTTTCATTTCAGGTTCCTTTCTTTCTTCAGAAGCTGTTTTTGTCTCCTTTCGACGTGAGTTATTGGGGCGGAGCCTGTAGATCGCTCGTGAAAGTGGAGGGACGACTCCCTCAGCCACGGCCTACTCGTGAGCCTTAAGGCCCTCTATAAGCGTCTGGGAGAGAAGGGATGGACGGAGCTGAGGGGCTACGTAGAGGATGGATCGTTGAGGCGGCCTACTCAACATTCAAGAGGAGATTCGGGGAGTTCTGCATGGCAAAGACCTCAAAAGCATAAGGAAGGAGCCCATAACAAAGGCATTCATCTACAACATGCTCATAAACCAAACTTGTAAACAATGGAACCGGGGAAGATGCAAAAACCCAGACTCAAGAAAGAAGAAACAGCCAAAAAATAATTAGTCCACAAGGCTCTTATATAGGATTTTGTGGGTGGTTGTTGATGTTGTTTTATGCGTGTTCTCGATTTGTTGGCTTGTGGGGAGGCCTGTGCTGGGCTCTTCAGGACGGTTAGGTGGAGGAGCGGTGTCCCTCCAATCCATCCTTAACCCTATAACGCTTCTCACCCCTCTTACCCCGAGTCTCCTCTAAGACTCCGAGGGCACTAAGCCTCTTAACCTTCTCAGATATGATCCTTCTGGAGGCCGTTCCCCTAACATCCCTCAAGATCTTAGTCAATTGGGATATATTCATCGGCCCAACCCTTACAAGAGCATCGATTATATGCCTAGATATATCATCATATCGAAAATCCTTAACTCTGTGTGCGGCTCTCATGATGGAGGCTCCGATGAGAGAGACGTCCCTTAATAACCTTAACTCTCTCAAAACCTCGTCTAGAACTAAGCTCTCCTCTCGAAGTCTAACCTCAAGCCTCTCTATCCTCTCGGCTAGGCTCCTCAACCTCTCTTCTAGACTTTCCTCCCGATCTCCACTCAAGGAACCTCCACCATCTCAAGATAGAGGTTAACCTTAAAGGCCTAAAGTGCTTCCTAGCTAGGTTTCGGGCCAAGTCTTCTGGGATACCGCCTTCAATCAGCCTCCTCTCGAATCTCGAACGGGTCCTCCAAGCTCCCCACCTTAAAGGTAAGTAGAGTTTAAAGATCAAGTATAAGGCGGTCCATAATATCACAGCCAGCGATGTGATTATGGCGTATGCGAGGCTGAGCCAGAGCCTAACCCTCCTATATCTCAAGGCTCTGTTCCTCGGCTGGATGGAGGATCATTATAGACCGCTCTAAATATTTATCAGAGAGCTGTGATCTAAGAGCCTTCACCCTTCTTCGGATGCTTTTTCCAGAAGTTCTCCATCGCCCTCGAAACCAAGTCCATGGGATTTACAAAGCTACGGTTGGTTAACAGAAAGGCCTTTTCCTTGTCCATTCCCGCCTCAACAAGCTCCTTATAAAACCTAGCTATCGCCTTAGCTCTCCTCTCAGCCTCCTCCTCTGTCGTTGCAAAGGCTATACCCAATATCTCTTTTAACGGCTCTACGATCTCCCTAAGTAAACCTGGAACCTCCTCCCTGACAACCCTTAAGACCTCTCTCAGCTCCTCCACATCGCTCACTTTCTTCCCTGCAACATACATATGCACCTTTTTCTCTTTAGATTCCTCTTCGCCCATTATCAACCGCCAAGAAACCCTTTATAACTAGATTTTATAAACTTTATGAGAATTTTTAAGCAGGTTTGTGAACAAGACTTAGGAAGACTCTTCAATTATGAGTGTGAGTGCGTAGTAAGCATTGTTCACGGGTTTACCCTTCGAGTAATAGACGAGTTTGAAGCGCCCCTTGCTTCCTCTCTCGAAACAGGAGCCAGCCTACAACGCAGTCGATTGGAAGGAGAAACGCTTTCCCAACGCTCTCCACAGCCGCGTAGGCAAGGTTCAAACTAAAGAAACGCAAGCCTAAAAGGCGAAACGTTTTAGCGTAGAACTGTAGGATGATGCAATAAGCGAAA
>LUCD01000006.1 GCA_001593925.1 Candidatus Bathyarchaeota archaeon B26-1 | reverse complement strand
TTTGAAGGCTATTGGAATAAAGCCAACTTTGATTACCGAGAAAAATTGTCTACGGATAAAGGTTAGTAGCAAACAACTTTTCTATGCATTAAATAAGCATCCACCCGAAAGTCTTACACCAGCCTACATTGCAGGAGCAATAGACGGAGACGGATGGATAGACCATAACGTTGCAATACAATTCGGGCAATCGGCAATACCAGAATTATTCGACAAAATTCTCGAATTCTTCAAAGAAATAGGAATTTCTGTTGCGGTATGGGAAACAAAGAGAGGATACAGACGAATGTACATTTCTTACTCTGTGCTCAAGCAAAGTGGGATTTTGAATTTCTCAATAAAAGCACAGAAAATAAAACATTTATCATAGAATGGTGGGGCTGGGGAGATTTGAACTCCCGTCCCGAACGCCCGAAGCTCGGAGCCTAGACCAAGCTAGCCGACAGCCCCAAGCGTCGCCAGAAAGTATTTTTGGGTGAGATTTAAGTTTTTTATTTTTTCTTTTTGTTGTTGTTTTAGCAGATTCTGGGGACGGGGTCTCCGATGGGGGTCGGTATTATTCTTCTTCCTCCGATCGCTGTTTTAAGGATTACTTCTTTAAATTCTCTTGTTGCTTCCCCTATTATCTGGGCTTCCTTTCCCTCCTTTGTTCTTCTGAGCTCCTCTAAGACCTCTTCAGCCTTTTCGGGAACAACCCCTATGAGAAGTTTTCCTTCGTTCCCCACGTCTAAGGGGTCTATTCCAAGCATCTCGCAGGCGGCCTTAACGTCCTCGTGTACCGGTATCTTCTCCTCGTAGATTTCGATGCCTACCCCGGACTTCTCGCTCCACTCGTTGAGGGCGTTTGAGAGGCCTCCTCTAGTCGGGTCCTTCATGGCTGTGATCCCGCCTACCCTGAGTATGCGGCTCACCACTAGGTTGAGGGGGGCCACATCCGACCTTATACTGCTCCCGAAACCGTAGCCCTCCCTTGAGGAGAGGACAGCCAAGCCGTGATCCCCTATAGCCCCCGAGACTATGATCTTGTCGCCCGGGCTCAGATTTGAGTCGAGTATCCAACGGGCCTTTAGGCGTCTATACCTCTTAACGACCTGAAGGTTCCTCTCGAGCTCCTCGCTTCGCACCCCTATGCCGGAAGTATTTATGATGCAACCTTCTAGGGAGCCTCTCTCCACAACCTTCGTGTCGCCGGTTACAACGTGGACCCTCGCCTCCTCGCAGGTTTCCTTTATACTCCTCACTATCCTTTCCAAGTCTTGGATCGGGAAGCCCTCCTCCAAGACCAAGCCTAGAGAGAGGGCTACGGGCTTAGCCCCCAAAACCGCGATGTCGTTGACGGTTCCGGCTACAGCTAGCCTCCCTATGTCTCCGCCGGGAAAGAAGAGGGGCTTAACCGTGTGAGAATCCGACTTGAGAACTATCCCGTCGACCACAGCCGCGTCGTCTAGGGCTTCAAGCGGAACCTCAACGCCGCTTCCACCGAGATATTTGAGTATATACTCCTTAATCAGCTTCTGCATCAGAGCGCCGCCGGCCCCGTGAGCCATCGTTATAACTTTCACAGTCAGCCTGACTCACCACCGCCGAAGTAATGAAGGCCAACCCGAACTAAATAAGGTTACGTCGTAGGGTTACGCTCTCACGGCTTATCGATGAGCTCAGCCTTCTCAACCTCCAAGTACCCGCTCTGACCATCCCAAACAACCTTAGAGTCAACGATCTCGATCTTCTTTCTGAAGTAAGGCGCGTCCAGAACGAGGGTCTCGTACTCTCCTCCCTCACCAACCACAGAGATGCCAAGTTTTCCACTCAACTCGACGAGTTCCCGGATGGCCTCCCTGTCTATTCTTCTCCCAAGCCAACTCCGGTCTAGACCGTACGCGTAGACTCCGACAACGAGAACTTGAAAGTTGAGGCTGATGAGCTCCTCCATGATCTTGACGGGGTCTTCATGCCAGAGGGGTGTAATCGACCTGAGCCCGAGGCTTCTACATACATGCTCTATCCGGTTCTTCTGATACTCCGACGCAACGGCCCCCGAGACCACCCCTTCAACGTCTAGGCTCTCCAAGGCTCTCTTCAAGTCTTCCAGCTCCCTCTCCTTAACCCCTTCAGTCTCCTCCTTAACGTGAGGTATGCCGACAGCCTCCGCGAAGAGCCCGGCCAACCTTATATTTGGGTAGTGGAACATCCAGCTGTCCGGTCTCCTCGGGATAATTGTGACTAAATACTTCACCCTGTGACCGGCCTTCAAGACCCGGTATAGGGCTAGAGCCGAATCTTTTCCACCAGTAACTAAGGCGGCTAAATCCATGACTTAACGCCACGCAGCCGGTTTGGGACTACTCGACGAGGCCCTTCGCCTTCTCAAAAACCTCTTGGACCCTAACCTTCCATTTGGGGAAGCTCTCTGGCGAAGCTGGGTAGTCTTGGCAGATGGCCTTAGCCTCCTTGAGGAGCTTAGCCATCCTACGAAGCCTATTAAGGAAGGGGAGCCTCCCCATACCCCTAAATATTCTACCGGTCACCTCGGTTATGTTTAGATGGAGCTCCTCACCCAAGCTCGCCCTCAAGACATCCTCCTCCTTTACCAGCCTGTACCTCATACCGTAATTCAGAAGGTCGTCGGTTAACCCTTGGAGGAAGATGCGGAATACGTCGAGGCCGGCCTGCTTCGCCCCGTACCTCTGCATGTACATGACGTTTATCGGCCAGAGCTCCTCGCGGCTCGGCTTACCTACCTCCAGAACCTTAGAGATGACGTCCGCCGCTATCGTTCCACCTACCATGGAGGGCCCTATTCCCCCGCCGTGGATCGGGTTCACGTGGCACGCCGCATCCCCTATAGCGACGAAACCGTTCCCAACAAATGAGTCGAGGGGCCTCCTAGTGGGGACGAGCCCTCCCCCTCCATGAACAAGGGAGGAGCCCTCAAAGAGTTCCCTGTGAAGCCTCCGGAAGACATGGCGGTAAAGGAGTTCCTTCGGGTTCCGGAGGCTCGACGCGACCACGCCCAAGCCGACGTTGACCCTCATGTCGCCCTTAGGGAATATCCAGTAGTATCCTCCCGGAGCCACTTCGAGGTTGAGGTAAATGTTACAGAAGTCGGGTTCAGGCGGGGTCTCCTTAACTTCACGTATCTCCCTGTAAGCAACTATCATGTCTTCCCGGCTGATCTTGGTCTCGACCCCCATCTCGGGTGGGAGCTTACTCCTGACGGCGGCTGAGGCCCCGCTCGCGTCCACCACAACTTCTCCTCTCAACTCCACGCTCTCACTCGACTTCACAGGCTTAGCCACGACGCCTCTCAAGTATCCGTCCTCTATCACCGGTTCAACGACCTTCGTCGAGTCTAGGAGGGTTGCCCCCGCGTTCAAGGCTTCTCTCAGCAACCTCTGCCCGAAGATGTGACGGTTTATCATGAAGCCGTGGAGTTTTTCGCCGGCGATGTAGAAGGTTGTCTCCATGTCTGGAGAGTAGATTTTGACTCCCAAGATCACCCTCTCGAGTTCGTCTCCACGGGGATACTCCAAACCTAGATCGTCAAAGTGATGTTTACCGATGGCGTCGCCGCAGACCTTGTCGCCTATGGAGGCTTCATCCTTATAGTCCACCAAGCAGACGTTGAACCCTTGGGAGGAGAGTCTCCTAGCAACCGTGCATCCACCTGTCCCGGCTCCCACCACGACGACGTCGAACCTCTGCAAGATTTCACGCACCACACAACACCATATACGACGTACCAACTAAAAATATATCTTTGCCGACCGATGCGAAGATTAATTAAACGCCTTAGCCCCAATAAGAAGATTGGGTGTGGATGTTGGGTCTCAAAATTAGATGGCTAGGCCACGCGAGCTTCATGATCAAAAGCGGGGAGAAGGTCATCTACATGGACCCGTACGAAGGCGACTACATGGAGAAGGCGGACCTCATACTCGTCTCCCACTCCCACTACGACCACTGCGACGCATCGAAGATCAGAAGGGCTCGGAAAGAGGGAACAGTGATCATCGCGCCTCCGGAGTGCGCATCCAAGATAGAGGGGGCTAAACCAATCAAACCGGGTGAGAAGGCAACCGTAGACAACATCGTGGTCGAGGCCGTGCCAGCCTACAACTACAAGAGGTTCAGAGCCCCCGGAACCCCCTTCCATCCAAAAGGGTTCGGGGTTGGATACGTAATAACGGTTGAGGGTAGACGGATATACCACGCTGGAGACACGGACTTCATCCCCGAGATGAAGGAACTCAAAGACATCGACCTAGCCCTACTGCCCATAGGCGGAACATACACGATGGACAGCCCTGAAGCGGCCGAAGCGGCCAGAGCGATAAACCCGAAGGCCGTGATCCCGATGCACTACTTCGGTGCAGACCCAGAAGAGTTCAGGAGGCTCCTCGAATCAACCTCGCCTGACATCAAGATCGTCATACTTAAGCCTGGGGAGGAATACGAGCTCAAGGACTGAAAGCCTACAGGTGTGGGTGCGCTCTCCAGCCGTTCACAGTCTCCTCTTAGTCTATAACATCGGCCTAAGCCCTGAACCCTCTTCCCCATTCAGGTGACCTTAACGGCTCTACCGGTTTTGGCTGACTCCTCAACCGCGCATAGAATCCTCGTGACAGCTAGGCCGTCCCTCCCGGTTGAGATGGGGGTTCTCCCCCTCGCTACACACTCAATGAAGTGTGAGATCGCCTCCTCAGCGAACCCTATAAGCTTCCCTTGGACCTCGACGGGTCCAACCATGACATCTGGGTAGCTCCACGAGTCCTCCGTGAATTTCTCTAGGACCCCATGCCGGACTGGGTTCATGTATAGGCATCCCCGAGTAAAGACGAACTCGGCCGCGAAGTCCACGATCGCTGGCAAAGTCTTGGGAAGTATCCAGCTGTTCTCTAATGTAGCCGTAGCCCCGTTCTTGAACCGGATCGTATACTGGTAGTAGTCCGGGGTCTCTACGCCCATATCCGCCAGAACCCTTCTGCCCGAGACCGCGTAGACCTCCTCAGCTTCGCTGTCGAGTATCCACCTCGCCAGGTCGGTTATGTGGCTTCCCAAGAACCAGAGGACCGAAGACCGGTCGGCCCAGCTCAGCATCTCGGTTGGGACGTAGATGGTGTCGTTAAGCCTGAGATAGGCGTAGAGGGGCTCCCCGAGCTCGCCTCTCTCAGCCGATTTCTTGGCCAAGGCGAATGGAGGATTCCATCGGTTATGGAAGTCCACCATAAGGGTGACCCCGGCCTTCTCAGCCGCCTCCACCATGGACTCGGCGTCCTCAACCTTCGTTGCGAGGGGCTTCTCGCAGAGGATATGTTTACCGGCCTCAGCCGCGTCTACAACTATTTTCTTGTGTAGGAAGTCCGGGGTGGCTACGGAGACGGCTTCGATCCTCCGATCCTCTAACATATCGCGGTAATCTACGTAATGCTCAACCCCATACTTCTCAGCCGTCGACTTGGCGAGGCTCTCTTTCACGTCGCATACGGCTATGAGGTTGGCCTCAGGGTGTTCCGCGTAGACCTTCACGTGGTTCTGGCCGAAAGTCCCTAAACCTATAACTCCCAAGCCGACCTTCTTCAACCAGAAGGCCACCAACATTTCATGACTTTCTCTTTATGACTCTCTTAGCGGCTTCTACTATGTCCTTAGAGGTCAACCCGTACTTTGTTAGGAGATCCTCCATCGACCCGGACTCCGCGAAGGTGTCCTTCACACCAACCATCTCCATGGGGACGGGCACGGTCTCAACTAGAACTTCAGCCACGGCGCTGCCGACTCCGCCGCACACGTTGTGTTCCTCGCACGTAACTATGGCTCCCGTTCTCCGAGCGGCCTCAGTCAAGGTCTCCCTGTCTATCGGCTTGATCGAGTAGAGGTCGATCACGGCCGCCTCTATACCCTCCCTTGCGAGGGCCTCCGCGGCGTCTAGGGCTCTAGAGACCATCAGACCCGACGCGACGAGCGTTACGTCCTCTCCTTCCCTCAGGGTTACGCTTCCCCCGATACGGAAGGTTAACTTCTCTCCTCTCCACCTGTAGCCTTCCTCGTAGATCACTGGGAGCTTAGGTCTGCTGAGGCGGATGTAGACGGGTCCATAATGATCCACGGAGGCCTTGACGGCGGCCTCAGTCTCCACGGCGTCGGCTGGGACGAGAACCGTCGTGTTCGGTAGGGCTCTCATGATCGCTATGTCCTCTATGCAGAAGTGGGTTGGGCCGTCCTCGCCGACGCTTATCCCGCTGTGAGTTGCAACGATCTTAACGTTCAAGTTTGGGTACGCTATGGATGTCCTGTATTGGTTGTAAGCCCTCCCGGTGGCGAAGACGGCGAAGGTGCTGACAAAAGGTATCTTCCCGCTCGAGGCTAACCCAGCCGCCGCGGACATCATGTTCGCCTCGGCGACCCCAAAGTTGAAGAAGCGGTCTGGAAACTCCCTTCCGAACCACGCCGTCCTCGTCGACGTGGAGAGGTCAGCGTCTAGAACCACGATCTCCTTGCGGATTCGGCCCAGCTCGATGAGGGTTCTCCCGTAAGCGTCCCGGGTATATGCTTTCTCCCTCAACCTTCCCACCTCAACTCCTCTAGGGCCTTTCTGAGCTGCTCCTCGGTTAGGGCTTTCCCGTGGAACTCGACACGGTTCTCCATGAATGATACCCCCTTCCCCTTGACTGTGTGGGCTATGATCGCCGTCGGCTTACCCTTAACCATGACGGCCATGTCTAGGGCGTCGAGTATCTGACGCATGTTGTGGCCGTCGATCTCTATGGTGTGCCACCCGAAGGCCCTCCACTTCTCGGCTAAAGGCTCTAGGGACATGATGTCCTCGGTGAAGCCGTCGAGCTGCAACCCGTTATAATCAACTATAGCCGTTATGTTGTTTAGGCGAAAATGCGAGGCGGCCATGGCGGCCTCCCAGACCTGCCCCTCATCGAGTTCACCATCCCCTAGCATCACGTAGACCCTGTAGTCCTTCCCGTCGAGCCTCGCCGCCAAGGCCATACCGATCCCTATGGAGAGGCCTTGGCCGAGGTTTCCCGTGGAAGCCTCGACTCCCGGAGTCTTGAGCATGTCGGGGTGGCCCTGCAACATGCTTCCGATCTTCCTGAGCCTCCAGAGCTCCTCCACGGGGAAGTATCCGCACCGGGCTAGAGCTGCGTAGAGGACAGGGCATGAGTGGCCCTTAGAGAGTATGAACCTATCCCTGTCCTCCCACTTCGGGTTCTTCGGGTCGTGCCGTAGGTGGTGAAAGTAAAGGGCTGTTATGATGTCCGCCGCCGAGAGGGAGCCTCCGGGATGGCCTGAACCGGCCTTCGTCGTCATCTTGAGAACGTCACGCCTCAGCTGGAGGGCGATCCTGCGTAGCCTAGCCACAAGCTCGTCGCTGTGGAAGACTTCGCCCTCGCCCTTACACCCTAACCTAACCATGAGTAGATTCGCCCCGTAACCAAGTCCCTTCACCGAATAATTGATTAGAGAAAGCTCTAAACTTAAAACAGTTTTCAAGAATTCCCTAAGAGGAAGCCGGAAGCTCAGGTATGTAGACCCGAAAGGAACGTTAGGAGCATCCTCACTCGATAAGACCGGAGGAGCCTCAAAGATGCCTAAAGCTAGACGCGGCTTGAAGGAGAAACTGGAGGCTGTGCTCACCCCCTCCGAGCTGAGCCTCGTGTACAGGTCTTACGACATCGTTGGGGACATAGCCGTCATAAAAGTTCCGGAGAGCCTCGTCGAGAAGAGCCGGCTCATAGCTGAGGCGATAATGGAGACCCATAAACATGTGAGTACGGTTCTTAGGCAGGTTACTCCGATTCATGGAGACCTGCGTATACGAGGCCTCGAGTGGGTGGCTGGCGAGAGGAAGACCGAGACGGTTCACAGGGAGTTTGGATGCCTGTTCAAGGTCGATTTGAAGAGATGCTACTTCTCACCGAGGCTCCTAAACGAGAGGATGAGGATAGCCCGCCTAGTAAGGGAAGGGGAGACCGTTGTCAACATGTTCTCCGGCGTCGGGTGCTACTCCATAATGATAGCCAGACACTCCAAGGCTAGGAAGGTCTACTCGATCGACATAAACCCAGACGCCGTACGCTACATGAGAGAGAACGTAAGGCTAAACAGGGTTGAGGGCGTGGTTGAACCTATCGAAGGAGACGCTAAAGACGTGATCTTGGAGCGGTTGAGGAGGGTTGCCGACCGCGTTCTCATGCCTCTGCCCGAAAAAGCCTACAAATACCTGAAATACGCCCTAGAGGCCCTGAAGAAGCAGGGAGGATGGATCCACTATTATGACTTTGAGCACGCCTCTAAAGGTGAGAACCCGGTTAGGAAAGTTGAGTGGAAGGTCTCCGAGAGGCTTAGAAGCCTAGAAGCAAGATTCACGGTGGCTCACGGGAAGGTCGTTCGGACGGTGGGGCCGCGGTTCTACCAGATCGTCCTCGACATACTGGTGAAACAACCTTGAAGGCGCAAAATAGGAGGGGTCTCGCCGGAAAAGTTCAAGGCTAACCTATATCACCCTCCTCTTGGTGTTCCAACCATACTTTAGGGCGGTCTTGTACATGGTTAGGATGTTCTCTACTGGTACGTCCGGTTGCATGGCGTGTGTGGGCCCCAAGATCAGCCCCGAAGGCCCCAGCTCAGATATCCTCTCCTTGACCTCTCTGGCCACATCCTCCGGTGTGCCGAAGGGTAGGGTGCTCTGTACACCTATAGTCCCGTCTAGGCATAGTTCGTCTCCGTAGAGCTTCTTAACCTCAGCCGGGTCCATGCATTCTGGTTGAACGGGGTTTAAGATGTCGACGCCGATCTCTACGAGGTCCGGTATGATCGGCTTTATCCATCCGTCGCTGTGGAAGTGGAAGAAGGCGCCTTTCCTGTGGCAGAGGTCGATTAGCTCAGCGTATCTAGGTTTTAGGAACCGCCTCCACATCGTAGGCGACATCATCATCCCCTTCTGCATCCCGACGTCGTCTCCATCAACTATCACGTCGACCCCCTCCTCGCAGAGTATTGATGCCTCCTCCATCCTTATCTTGTGGAGTCCGTCCAGAACCTTCTCCACATAGCTAGGGTTCGTGAACATCATCCTTATGATCTCGTTGAACCCTGCCAGCTGCCACGCGACCTCCCAAAGGTGCGTGACTCCACCCCTGAGGCAGTAGTCATCGTATCTCCTCCTGAGCCTCCTAACCTCGTCCGCCGCCCTCTCGTCCACTTCCGGCCAAACATAATCCTCCAAGTCGATCTTCTTCAACGGATGGCTTATGAAGGTGTAGGTGTATGTGTGGTCTGGGGCCCATATGCTCTCAACCCCCCAGATGTTCGTCCTAACCTCGAACCTGCCCTTGAACCCCGTCGTGTAGGCTGGCCCGTAGGGCCCCTCCTTCAACTCGGCCTCCTCGGGTAGGTAGCCTCCTTTGAGCCTCAAACCTGTATTTAGAGTGTCGACGCCCAGCTTCTCACAGACCTTTATGTGGCCTTCCTCGCCCTCCTCCGCGACGCCTAACGCCTCCTTCAGAGCCTTGTAGAGTTCGGTTCGGATGTTCAGCGAGAGAGGAATCCTGTCGGGCTCCTCCAGCAGTATGCTTCTTATGCAACGTTCCCTATGGGTGAGCAAGCCCTCCACCACGCCACAGAAGGACAGACCAGATTCAGGAGTCTGCTTTCCTTCAATAAAACCTTTCTCAACTGTCTAAGGTTCTACTCGCGGAAAGGAACATCTAAGGTCATGAGGTCCTCGGCTACCTTGACGTTCGGGAAGACCCTTCTGGCCTGTTGGAGTAGGATCGCCGGGTCGGAGTAGCGGGCGCTTATATGGGTCAGCACTAGGAGCCTCACACCAGCCTTAACCGCAAATAGGGCGGCCTCGCCAGCCGTTGAGTGCATATCCTCGCGGGCTCTCTCAGCGAGATCGTCGGAGAACGTAGCCTCATATATCAGAACGTCCGAGTTCTCAGCCAGCCTCAACAGCCTCTCAGAGGGCCTAGTATCGCATATGTAGGTTATCTTCCTCCCCGGCCGTTTCGGGCCTAAAACGTCCTCAGGCTTGACGACGCGGCCGTCCTCAAGCCTAACCTCCTGGCCCCTTTGAAGTTTAGACCATAAGGGACCCTTCGGAACTCCGTGCGCGGCGGCCTTCTCCGGGTTGAACCTTCCAGGGCGGAGGTCCTCCACGAGGGCGTACGCCAATGTTGGGACCGTGTGTTCGGCCCAAGCCGCGTGTATAGTGTATCCCCCTCCTCTACAGACCGTTCCTTCACCGACCTCGTGGACGCGTATCTTGAAGACCAGCTTGAAGCGTACGGTCTCTAAGATAGCTTCGAGAAAGGCCTTTACGCCCGGGGGGCCATAGACGTTTAGGTCTCGGGTTCTCCCGTAGAGGGACATCGTCTGGATTAGACCGGGTAACCCTAGAACGTGGTCTCCGTGCATGTGCGTTATGAGGACCTTCGTCTCCCTGTTGAAGCCGATCTTAGCTCGGATCATCTGGCGTTGGGTTCCCTCGCCGCAGTCGAAGAGTATGAGTTCGCCGTTCCTCCTCAGAGCCACGGCTGGGAGGTTCCTCTCAACGGTAGGGACGCTCGCTGAAGTTCCCAGAAACGTTATCCTCATGCTCATACGTTAAGCCCTCTCGAAGACGGCTACCTCCCTAGTCAACCTCCTATGGACGTATATAAAGTGTGATTCGACGTGTCTGAGGCCTAGAGCGACGCCAACCTCGCTGATGCGCAGGGTCTTCGGAGCTGCCAAGCAGATTCTCCTACCTCTCTTCAGGTGATCAACGATCGAGGAGAGGAAGGACTCGTAGACGACGAGCGGGTCAAGCCGCAGGGTGGTCGCCGAGACCCCGTATGGAGGATCCGTTACGACGCAGTCCACCTTACAACTGATGAGTGGTAGACGACGGGCGTCGCCGACGAGAACCCCAACGGGATTCACCCCGTACCGGGCTAGGTTCCTGAGGGTTCCCTCAACCATACGCCTCTTCACATCGAAGCCCAAGACTCTGCATCCGATGAGACCTGCCTCCAAGAGGATGCTACCCGTCCCGCAGAAAGGGTCCAAGACGACCTCGCCCCTCCTCGGTTGGGCTAGGTTCACCATGCACCTCGCGAGCTTCGCCGGCATGGCTACGGGGTGGAAGAAGGCTCTCCTCCTAGGGCTTCTCTCCACGAACTCCTTCGGCTTAATCTCCGCCAGCTTGAGGCCGAAGACGAAGCGGCGGTCGGTTAAAATCCCGAAGAAGGTCTTCTCGGGCTCTTTCAGGTCAACCTTGGCACCGCTAACCCTCTTCAGAATCCTTTCCCCGATCTTCCTCTCCAAGGTCATGCAGCTCAGGGCGGGCGAGGCTCCTCTAACCCTCCTAACCCTAACGGCGAAGGTCTCCCCCTCCCCAATCAAGGGGTCGAAGACCGTTCTCCCAGCCTCTTCGAGGATCACTCCTAGATCGGCCTCGCAGTTGAAGAGCTCCAGTCCGCAGACCCTAACCAGGGAAGACCTAGACGAGATACGTCTTACGCATTCAGGGTCAGCCTCAACCCTCAGGAGCTGGGTCAGCTCCTCCAGCACGTCGTACCTGAAGCCTTCTGCCTCCAGTATCGCCCTTGCCTCGGAGCTCGGGAGGGTAGGATTCTCGCCGGAGAGTAGGAAGAAGAGCGTAGCCACTTCTCGGTCTCCCTTTGGGAGGCTTCGGTCTCCTCTTTTCCATGACGCCCTTTAGGAGGACCGCGTATACTCTTCTAGGAGCTCCTTCGCCCTATCTATCCTTATCTTCCTCTCCTCAACCATCCTCTCGGCTATTATGTCGATGAGGTCCCCGGTTGCCCCCGCCATGATCGCTATGTTCCTAGCGTGGAGCGACATGTGTCCCCTCTGGATTCCCTCGTGCGCTAGAGCCCTCAAGGCCGCTAGGTTCTGGACTAGGCCGACGGCCGCCATTATCTCGCTCAGTTCACGGGCCGACTTGACGCCGAGTATCTTCAAGGCGATCTTAGCTATCGGGTGGACCTTGGTCGCTCCCCCAACGATCCCCACGGGTATGGGCATCTCGAGGGAGCCGACGAGGTCTCCGTCCTCGTTCTTCTCCCAGACCGATAATGGGAGGTAACGGCCTGAGATCGCGGCGTAAGCGTGGGCTCCAGCCTCAACCGCCCTATGGTCGTTACCCGTGGCTATAACGACCGCTATAACGCCGTTCAATATTCCCTTGTTATGCGTCGCCGCTCTGTAAGGATCAGCGGCCGCAAAGGCGTAGGCGTTCACTATGCCGTCGACGACCTCCTCGCCGCCGACGGCCTCCTTCGGAATGACGGCCCAAGCCCTCGCTAAGCGCATAGTGGCCAAGTTTGAGATTATCCTCAGGTAAACCCTTCCCTTCGTTACACGCTCAATCAGGGGGGCTACAGCCTCAGCCATCGTGTTAACTGCGTTCGCTCCCATAGCGTCCCTACAGTCCACCAAGAGCTCAGTGATCACCATCGGCCCAACCATCGTGTCGATCACCTTAACCCTCAAGTCCTTAGCGCCTCCCCCGAGAGATACGAGGATAGGATCCTGCTCGTTAGCCTTCTTGAGAATCTCATCCTTGGCTTCTAGAATACTCATCTTCGCCCTATAGGGGTCCTTTATCCCCACAGACTGAATCTGCCCTATCATGATTGGTTCCGTGCTACTCGTGAAGATTCCTCCGCCTTCCCTAGCCATCTTGGCGCCGTAGCTCGCGGCCGCGACCACTGAAGGCTCCTCTATCGCCATAGGGATCAAGTAGTCCCTACCGTTTATCAAGAAGTTCACCGCTACTCCAAGCGGTATTGGGAACGCCCCAATAACGTTCTCGATCATCCGGTCGGCCAAGTCGATCTTCAGGGAGCCCGTGTCCCGCAGTAGGGACGCCTCCTCATCCGTCAGACCCGCGAACTCCTTAACTATGCGAAGCCTCTCCTCCGGACTCAACTTATAGAATCCCGAAATCCTAGATGTCCTCATATAGACTCCTCATTAGAGACTACGCATGATCAACATAAGAGTTTAACGAAAGAGCGGGAGCTTTAAGGGATCAACGCAGCCCGCCTTTTCTCTTTGAGTCTTCTCTTGACCTCGGCAATGGAGAGCCTTTTAGAAGAGCCTCCTGAGATTCTGTAGAGTATCTCCATAACCTCCTCGATTGAGACGGGCCGGCCTAAGGCCTCCCTAACAGCGTGATAATAGAGTGAGTCTATGTAGAGTTCCGGATACTTCTCAGCCAGCTCCTCAACCGTACATTCCATCCGAGGGCTCCAGACGAAGGCTCCCCTCTCACCATCCCATCTCTTCTCAACCAGCCCCTTAGCATGAAGCTCCACCAAATGATGAACAACATGGTCAACACACATGGGGAGAATCTCCCTAGCAACATCCTCAACCTCGGAAGTCGTAACGGGACGACCGTACTTCTCCACGGCCCTCTTCAGAAAAGTGTAGACCATCAGAGGAATCCTCGGTCACCTCCACGCGACTGCCTCTTCCACCCTTCCACTTTTAGATGAAGGCCGGATTTAAGCGTACCTTCTAGAGGTTTGAAGGTTACAAGATCAGCTTGAAGAAGGGTGAAAACTAAAGGTGCAAGAAGAACCTAAAAGTATGCGGTTTCGGTGGATTCACCCTTCAGGATAGCCTCGGTTTCGTCGGGTTCAAGGGTTTTCCTGACGCCGAGTTTGTAATGCCAGTCAAAGCAGCAGTATCTGACGAGCTTAACTCTCTTTCCTCTAAGGTTCTCCGGAAGGCTCTCATCCGGAGTACGCTTCGAGAACCCTGTAAGCTCCACCGTGAAGATGCACTTCTCCCACCGGTCACCCTCCTTGTCGAACATGTACTCGCCCGTCCTCTCAACCTTGACAACCCTGCCTTGCAACATCCTAACCTTCGGGACTTTCAAGGTTGAGTACCCCTCCATCAACCAAGCAACTTAAGTTCTTTACGTCGCCCCTTTAAAGGGTTTCTAAACCGCTGTTAACCCTGAAGGAAGACTCAAAATCGGAGGCTCAACGCCGCCGGGGCTAGACCGTATCATATTTAAGTGAGAGTTTCTCATCTTCAGTAAGAAAGGTCGCCCGGTCATTCGAGGTGAACCCTTGGGCAAGAAGAAAGTAATCAGCGAGCAAGAACTCAGCGAGATGATCCTTCCCTCCCCAAACGATGTGCTAGGGGTAGTCGTTAAGATGCTGGGCTTCGACAGGTTCCTAGTTAAGTGCCAAGACGGCAGAGAGAGAATCTGCCGAATCCGGGGAAAGATGAAGCGTAGGGTGTGGATAAGGGTGGGGGACGTCGTCTTAGTTTCTCCTTGGGACTTCCAATACGACACTAGAGGCGACATATTCTGGCGTTACACTCGAAGTCAGGCTGAACTCCTCCGAAAGAAGGGGCTCCTAACCCTATAGAGACGCGTCCCAAGGTTGCGTATAAGCCTTATAAAACGTTGGAATGATGGTGAATGTCCATAGACGCTTATAAGCGGGTTGAGAAGAAGCTCGAACATGAAGAGAAAACCTACGAGACCCAGCAGCTCATGAAGGAGAAACGCAGCGAGGAGTACGAAGTTCTAGAGGAGGTCTTCGACAGATCAACCCTCATGACCATATACGAACTTATGAATAAGGGTGTAATCGCGGAGATACATGGGGTTGTGAAGGCTGGGAAGGAGTCTAGGATTTATTGGGGAGTCTCGCAGGAAGGCGAGGATTTAGCCATAAAGATTTACTTGACGGTCTCCGCGGAGTTCAGGAAGGGGATGCTCCCGTACATACTGGGCGACCCACGTTTCAAGGGCCTACGGAGAAGCAGTCGGGCGCTAATCTTCGCTTGGGCCCAGAAGGAGTTCAAGAACCTCCATCTGGCTTACGAGGCTGGAGTAAGGGTCCCGAAACCGATCGCCGTCCTGAACAACGTCTTGGTGATGGAGTTTATAGGCGAAGAGGGGATAAGCGCCCCTACCTTGAGGGAAGCCGAGATCAAGAGGCCTAAATCCATCTACCAAACCCTGATCTCCTACGTGGATAAACTCTATAAAGAGGCGAAGCTTGTGCATGGTGACCTAAGCGAGTATAACGTTATGATATGGGAAGGTGAACCCGTGATCTTCGACGTCTCCCAAGCAGTCTCGATAAGGCATCCAAATGCGATCCAATATCTCGTGAGGGACCTAAACAACCTCAACCGGTTCTTCAGGAGGCTCGGCGTCACGGTCACGCCCGTGGACGACCTGTTGAGGAGGATCACAGGTGGCCAAATATAGCACCTTCGTGAAGATACCAAAGGATAGGATAGGAGTTCTAATAGGGCCAAAAGGCTCAGTCAAAGACATGATAGAGAAAAGGCTGAAGGTCCAGCTGAACGTGGACAGCAAAACCGGAGATGTGGAGATAGCGCTCAACGAGGATGCCGACGATCCCTCCCTCATCTTCAGGGCGAAAGAGGTGGTTCTTGCGATTGGGAGAGGCTTCTCGCCGGAGAACGCCTTCAGACTCCTAGAAGACGAGGATCAGATGCTCGAGATCATCGACTTGAGAGAGATATTCGGCCGTTCACAGTCAGACATAAGGAGGGTGAAGGGCAGGATCATAGGAAAAGACGGGAAGACCCGAAGGATCATAGAGGAGATGAGCGGAGCTGTCCTCTCGGTCTACGGACACACGGTCTCCATAATAGGCGACCTTGACGGGGTTGAGGTCGCCAGAGCTGCGGTGAGACTCCTGATTAAGGGTAGTTCACACAGAACCGTGTACAGGTTCCTCTACAGAAAGAGAGAGGAACTCAAAAGGAGGAAACTTGAGCTCTGGGAGACCCCTATCAGGGATGATTACAGAAATAAATGATTTTGCCCATTTAATAACCTTAATATGCCTCTAATAAGCTTACGGTCGTGAAAGGGGGCGAGGAATGGCAGGGGGATAAAGTCGTGGCACAGACGTTCCAAGAGATCAGCCCAGCGGACTTCTTCTACAGAAATAGAGAGATAGTAGGTTTCACAAACCCGACTAGGGCCATCTTCTCGGCTATAAGGGAACTCGTCGAGAACTCCCTCGACGCGGCCGAGGCTATACAGGTCCCCCCGGACATTTACATAAGGCTCTCACAAGACGAGGAGAGCAAAAGCTCCAGAACATACACTCTCAGGGTTGAGGATAACGGTTCGGGCATACCTCCCCAGCAGGTTCCCCTCTCCTTCGGACAGTTCCTCGTCAGTTCAAAGTACAAGTTGAAGCAGGCCCGAGGAACATTCGGCCTTGGAGGAACGATGGCAATCCTCTACGGTCAGATAACGACGAACAAGCCCGTCTGCATAACCTCGAGTACGGGAGGCTCCAGAATCTTCAAGTACGTACTCATGATCGACATCGAGAAGAACCGCCCCGTAATCCTCGATAGGAAGGTTCTGAGGAACAGGTGGAAGTGGCACGGGACGATCGTTGAGTTCCACCTTGAAGGAGACTACAGTAAGGCTATGCCCCGAATCTTGGATTACCTAAAGTTGACGGCCATCGTGAACCCATACGCCGACATAACATTCGTCGATCCGAAGGGCCGCCTCTACAGGTTCGAACGGAAGTCCGAGGAGGTGCCTCCCCCTCCAGTAGAGACTCTGCCCCACCCACACGGGGTCGACGTCGAGACTCTACAGAGGATAATAAGGTCTACCGGATGCAACAACATGCTGAGCTTCATGAAGGAGCACTTCCACAGGGTTGGGGAGCAGACGGCCCGCCAATTCCTGAAGTCCGCAGGGATCGATGAGAGGATGAACCCGAAGAGCCTCAGGCCCGACGAGATAGTTGACCTAGTTAGAGCCATGAAGAACTTCAAGGACTTCCTACCTCCAGACGCGAGCTGCCTATCGCCGATAGGGGAGGAGTTGATGAGGACAGGGATTCTGAAGGAGCTGGAACCGAGGTTCACGGCGGTCTCCCAACGTAAGCCCTCAGCATACTCAGGCCACCCCTTCATAGTAGAGGTCGCCATAGCTTACGGAGGGAAGGTTCCAAGCAGAAATGATATAACCCTGTACCGGTTCGCAAACAAGATTCCCCTAATGTACGACGAGTCAGGAGACGTCTCATGGAAGATTCTAAGGTCGATCAACTGGAGGCGTTACGGAGTCTCCCCCGGAATGCCCGTAGCCGTCCTAGTCCACATATGCAGCACAAAGATACCCTACAAGACTGTGGGGAAGGAGATCATCGCCGACATACCCGAGATAAGTAGGGAGATACTGAACGGAATCCGTGAGGTTGCACGTCGCCTCCGGAGATACCTGACGCGTAGGAAGCATGTTGAGCAGCAGAGGAGGAGGCTCAGCATCTTCTCGAGGTATCTCCCGAAGATCGCAGATTTTTCAGCTCGGCTCGGAGGCTTGGAGGAGATGCCTGACATAAACAGGCTTTATAAGAGGCAGGTGATATTTCGGGACTACAAGACTGGGAACAGCTACGTTGAGGGCGAAACCTTCAACGCTGAAGGATACAAGACCATCCTAGTGATCGCCAAGAACAAGCATGAGAGTAACTCTGTCAACCTTAGGGTCCTAGGCCTCACGGGGTCTAGGTGGAGAGTCTTAATTCCCGAGGTTACCTTGGAGGCGGGGGCCGAGTTCTACGAGATGTTAACCAAGAGGGCTAGGCTCTTGAAGGTTCAGGTTAAGTCCGCTGTGCGGAATAAGCCTGGAACCGTCAACGTTTTCATAGACGGCTTAAGCGAGTAAAGAGGGAGGTGAGAGTTTGGGAAGAAGTGTCAAGAAGAGAAGTGTCAGCAGGAGAGAAGTTGTTCTCAGGAGGCTGGAGAGTTTAGGGAGGAGGTTCTGCGAACAGATAGAGAAAGGAGTATTCCCGTGGATCGAGATGAAAAGCAGATCGACCGACAACATCTTCTACAGTCCAGAATTGAGGCAGTACGTCCTAGGAGACCGCGTTGTCCGTAGGAGCTCCAGGATAGTCAGGCACTTAAGACCCTTCACCCAGATGGTCTGGACCGCCTACTTCGTGAAGGAGCTGATCCGGCAGAGGAAGACGAGCACTCTGAGGGACGTTTACTACTCGGCCCAAGCTTACGACATCTTCTTCAAGGATCAGGTTGAATCGGACAACATAATAACCGACTTAGAGACGGTTACGGGTTTCCCCCGTGAAGACTTGAACGTCTTCCCCGAAGAGCGTTCAGCGGTCTTCGGTGACCTGACGATCGAGTATACGGTCCCCGGATATGAGGGGCGGAGGCTGAACCTTACCTCCCACCCTGACGGGCTCATGATAGGGCCGGCTTTGACAAACTCGAGGCTCATCAGAACAGGAGCCGACAAGGTCATAGTCATAGAGAAGGGCGCCATGTTCACGAGGTTCATAGAGGAACGCGTCTACGAGAAGTTCAATGCTATACTCATCTATACGGCTGGTCAGGCTCCACGCTCGACGAGATACTTCATAAGGAGGCTGAATCAGGAGGTGGGGCTTCCGGTATACATCTTCACCGACGCCGATCCTTGGGGGATGCATATAGCCATGGTCATAATCTCCGGGTCCGCAAACGCGGCTCACCTGAGAGACCTAACGACTCCGGACGCGAAGTGGGCAGGGGTCTGGGCATCCGACATAAATAGTTACAAGTTGCCGAGTGAAGGGCTTAGCGACATCGACATAAAGAGGCTCCACGAACTCAGCAGGGACCCAAGATACAAAGGAGAACTATGGCAGAGAGAGATCAAAACCTTCATGAAGATCAAGAAGAAGTGTGAGCTCGAAGCTTTCTCAAGATACGGGCTTACCCACATAGTTGACAAGTACCTCCCCGAGAGGCTTAAGGAGCTCGAGACATAAAAGGTTGCGGAGAGGTCTGGAAGATGAGTGAGAAGCAGATATCCGGTTTAAGCGTTCTAGAGAAGATTGTAGGCGTAATAATCATGATAGTTGGAGCAATCCTGACATACCAGACCTACGAGAACATGAAGGCCGCCGGCCTCTCAGCTTGGTTCTTCATATTCTTGGGAGTCGCGGTCCTCCTGATAGGAGCAATCTTAACGGCGGCCAAGACAAGATAGAATTTAAGAATCTTGGTGGGTGGCGCCGCCGGATTCGCCGGACGGGACCCTCCACGGATCGCCGCCCTCGGACTCGAACCGTCGACCAACGGGTTAACAGCCTCAGCCTCCCGAAGGGGCCGCGACGCCCCTTCCAAGAGTCCGCTGCTCTACCTACTGAGCTACGGCGGCTCAGAGGCACACACTTAAACTGCGGCGCCCCCCAAACACCAAAAAACGGTAGCCGATATTTAAACTTAACCCAGCCGGCTTGGAGGGTCGGTTGCCCGACATCGTGTAGAAGGAGTTTCCGGCAACAGAAAAACCCTTAAGTATGAACTTTACAAGATATAAAATGGAAAGAGGGCCCGTAGCTCAGCTTGGTTAGAGCGACAGGCTCATACTCCCCGGTTGATGGGAGACCTGCTGGTCGCCGGTTCAAGTCCGGCCGGGCCCACCAAAAAAGAAGAAGCCAAACAACACTGCTTGTTTAGAGTCTTAGTAAAGCTTAAATATCCTTCCAAGTTCAACTAACCTAAAAATTTACGATATGAACAATAGGAGAGGTTATGTATGGCGTATTTGGCTCAGACTCAGAGCGGTCAGCCTGTTCTCATATTGAAGGAGGGGACTTCTCGTAGTCGTGGTAGGGAGGCTCAGCGTAACAACATTATGGCTGCCAGGGTGGTT
>LUCD01000005.1 GCA_001593925.1 Candidatus Bathyarchaeota archaeon B26-1 | reverse complement strand
CTTGAGGGTTCTGGTTTTGTTAGGAGGGTCGGTGAGGAGAAGGGTCGAACGAGGCCTTACGTTAAATACGCACTTGAAGAGACTGTGATCTTGATCAAGATAATGAAGGACGATATCGGAGCCTTAAGGCTTCCCTTAAGTGAAGAATTGAGGATGCGGCTGAGAGTGTGGAGCATCCCCCAGCCAGTGTTCCATTATTATATTGAGGGTTTCCTGTGGAGGATTCAAGATTTCATCTCCAGCATAGCCGCCATAGCTGTCTACGGACCTGTTGCTGAGGGTAACGCTCCCTCCAATTCCGATGTTAAGATGCTCATCTTGACTAGAGACGATACTGCCGATTTGAGAAAAAGATTTAGGGCCGTCACGGTCAAGAGGCTTAACGGCGACTCAAAAAGGATAATCGCACAAATCTTCACCCTCAAAGAGTTCAAGAGAGCCTTGGCCTCTAACACGGAGCTCCTAAAGGCTCTCAGGAGCGCCTTACCGATATATGATCCAGATAAGACCTTAGAGAAGCTGAAGACTGAGCATCAAGGAGGAATTCATGAAGGAGAGAAAGGTGAACAGTTACGAGAAAAAGGCCTCAAAAGACTTCTCTGCACCCTCATAGGCTTGGTAGCTAGGAGGTTAAGCCGGCTTTCGAAGGCTTGGACATCCACGTTGTTGATGAACCTATGAAAGGCTGGTGGTCTCTATAAGGAGGAAATCTACCAAAAGGTACCTTTCTGGACTAGTGTGGGAGGTCTACTTGTACATCTTAACCTCTAGGGAGCCTGTCGGGGTTAGAGACGTGTGGAGAGGAGTTAAACTCTCAAGCCCCAGCCTTGCCCAGTACCATATAAAAAACCTGTTAGAGATGGGACTTATATCCCAGACAGAGGATGGGCGGTACGTTGCAGAGGAGAAGGCCCACATAGACATCTTGAGAAGCTTCCTCATGTTAAGGGGACGCCTCATATCAAGAATGACCGTCTATGGAGCCTTCATCCTAGGTTTTCTCCTCGTCTACTTGGTCCTCTGGCCCTTTGAATGGAACTTTAGGGACGTGCTTGTCTTGGTCATCTGTCTCTTTAGCTCCTCGGTCTTCTTCTTTGAGGCTTATCTCCAGCACAGTAGCCTCAGGAGGGGTGTTCAAAAGGTTTGAACGAGCGTTCTAACGCTTAGTATTAAGAAGAGGCTCCTTCAACATTCTAGCTGGATCAGAAAATGTCAAGCGGATTCAGGTTTTCGATAAGTTGGAGTAGACTCCTCGTCCAGTTCTCGGCCGCGCTCCTCTTAGGAGTGATCTCTGGAGTCCTCCTGCTTAACCTCACCGAGCCTCCGAGTTTAGGCCCCCAAACCATTCCCCCCAGCCGCCCGGCCTTGTCAAAGTTCTCATCCAATGAGGAATTGAAGACTTTCCTCAACAGGAGCGTCTTAGAGTATCAGAGAGGAAGATACGGCGGGGGCTGGCAGACTTATGGGGCGTGGGCTGAGGCCGGCCGGTACGGTTCACAGCAGACCCCAGAGTATTCGAGGACAAACGTTCAAGTTGAGGGGGTTGACGAGGCCGACATCGTGAAGTGCGACGGAAAGTACATATATGTGGTCTCCGGCAGGTCCGTAATCATCGTTGAGGCTTATCCTCCAGAGAACGCTAGAGTTGTGGGTGAGATCGTGCTGAATGGAACAGTCCTAGGAGTATTCATAAACGGTGATAGACTCGTCCTATTCGAGGCAACGTACACACGTTACATTCCAGTTAAGCCTCCGACGAGATACTATCCTTTCCCTTATGGTTATTATGGGATTACCGAGACCGTTATGAGGGTCTACGACGTTTCAGAGAGGTCTTCCCCCAGCCTTACGAGAACAGTCTCGGTTAATGGGAGCTACTTCAACTCAAGGATGATTGGTGAACACGTCTATCTAATAGTGAATTGTCCAGTTTACTGGCCTCTCTCCCACCGTGAAGGGGAGATTCCCCTCCCAACGATATCGGTCGACGGAAGAATTGAAGAGCTAGACGCCGCAAATGTCTACTATTCGAACACCTCAGGTTACTGCCCCATCTTCACAATCATAATCGCCCTAAACCTCAAGGATGATGGAGCTGAACCTGTTTACAAGGCCTTCCTGTTCGGAGCCGCAAGAACAATCTACGTATCTCATAGAAACCTATACTTCGTCGTTCCAAGATACGTGAGGCTCGAGAGAAATGGTTTTCTGCTCTGGAAGAGTGAGGTTCATCGAGTCCGCATAGAGGGAGGAAAGATAAGGTACGAGGCGAGCGGGGAGGTTCCGGGAATAGTCCTCAACCAGTTCTCGATGGACGAGTATGAAGGCTACTTCAGGATAGCAACCACGATCCCTGCTGTCACACGCGCGGAAGGGTCAACCCCAATGAATAACCTCTACATCCTCGACATGGACCTTGAGATTGTTGGGAGACTTGAAGGTCTCGCTCCAGGTGAGACCATATACTCGGCAAGGTTCATGAGTGACCGATGCTACCTCGTCACATTCAGGAAAGTAGACCCCTTCTTCGTCATAGACCTAAAAGACCCTGAAAGACCAAAGGTCCTAGGATACCTGAAGATAACGGGCTACTCCAACTATTTACACCCATATGGTGAGAACTACATAATTGGAATAGGTAAGGAGACAGTTGCGGCGGAGGAAGGAGACTTTGCATGGCACCAAGGGTTGAAGATATCCCTCTTCGATGTGAGCAACGTCAGCGACCCAAAGGAGGTCGGCAAGGTCGTGATAGGCCATAGAGGAACCGATTCCCCCGTCCTTAAGGACCATAGGGCCCTCCTCTTTGACAAGGGTAAGAACCTCCTAGTTATACCCGTCTTGGTCGCCGAGATAGACCCAAACAAGTTTTCAGGGAAGGTTCCACCATACGTCTACGGCGAATACGTCTGGCAGGGCGTCTATGTTCTCAAAATTTCAGAGAGCAACCTTACAGTTAAGGGCAGAATAACCCACCTAGAGAACCTAACAGTCCCGCTTGACCTCAACTCCGGATACCTGATAAAAAGAGCCCTATATATAGGGAATGTGCTCTACACGATCTCTGAGAGGAAGGTGAAGATGAACAGTCTCACAGACCTCTCCGAGATAAACGATTTGGAACTCCCTAGCGGAGAGGGTTATAGCTGAAAAACCTGTCCAAGTTCTGAAAAGTCCATATTTATGAAGGCTCTCTGAAATTCGTCTTGAGGGTTATAGGTCTTTCATCCCGATCATGCTCTTGACACCACGTTAAACTCTCAACATTCAGGTTTTCATCCCTTGACGGACATATTTTGTAACCATAAAATGATGGGGAACCTAGAAGGAATCTGTTGAGAGTATTACCAACCCTTAGGGGAGTCGGAGCTTAGCCAACAAAATTGTCCATTCTGAACGACGTTAGAGGACTGTTCACCACGACCCGTATATGCTTCTGTATCCGCCTCCCCCGCAAAAAGGTTCCAAGGTCTAGAGGGGTCTGCTCGTCATGAGCTCTTCATCCCCTTAAGGTCGGTCTGGGACGGCCACTTCATCCCCCACAATCTTAGAGGACATACAACTATTTAAACCCTAGAGAATCTGACAACGAAAAGAGAGGAGCTAATACTTATTTAAGGCAGAACATTTATTGAAAAATTTAGTTTCCTCCAGCTAAGGATGGGGATGCATGAAGGATAAGCTCGTAGTGGTCAAGGTTGGAACGGTCTGCTTGACGAAGTCGGATGGCAGGCTTGACTTGACAGAGATGAGAAGGCTCGTTGACGAGATAGCCAAAGTCGTAAAGCAGGGTTATAAGGTTATTCTCGTGACCTCTGGAGCCGTGGCTTCAGGGATGGCTGAGCTCGGCGTCAAGCCTAACCCCAATGACATAGTCTTCAAACAGGTCTGCGCCGCCACGGGCCAGAGCATCCTTATGGCATATTATAGAGAGTTCTTCAAGTATCACAACCTGAAAGTGGCTCAGGTCCTCTTAACCAAGGAGGACCTGTCCAATAGAACATCTTACCTCCACACATGCAACGTTCTAGAGAGGTTGTTGCAGCTTGGGGTTGTCCCGATAGTCAACGAGAACGATGTAACGGCTATTGATGAGCTGATCCCCGTCACCAAGGGCTACAGGGTTAACTTCAGCGACAACGACATCCTATCCGCCTTGATAGCGAACGCTATGCAGGCCGACATGGTCATCATCCTCTCCAACATCGACGGACTTTACACAACGAACCCCGAGAACCCCGAGGCCAGGCTCATCCCCGTCGTGGAAAAGGTCACAGAGGAGCTGAAGAGTATGGTGGAGGGGAAGAGCCGGCTGGGCAGGGGTGGGATCAAGACGAAGCTCGAGGCCGCTGAGATCGCCACCCGGAGCGGAATACCCTTGGTGATCGCGAACAGCCGTAGAAGGAACGTCGTATCGGATATACTTGCCGGGAAAATGGTGGGAACATACTTCAAACCGGCCGAGAAGGTTATGCCGGCCATAAAGAGGTGGATAGCTTACGGAGCCTCGATAAAGGGTAGGATAACCATAAACGAAGGCGCTAAGAGGGCGATCATGAAGGGTGCGAGCCTCCTGGCAGTAGGCGTAATCAAGGTTGAAGGCGAGTTCAGGGTTGGAGACATCGTAAGCCTAATGGACGAGTCGGGTAGAGAGTTCGGAAGGGGCATGGTAAACTATACAAGCGAGGAGATAAACCTGATAAAAGGGATGAAGACCCCTCAAATAAGAAAAGTTTTAGGATACATACGGCAGAAAGAGATAGTCAGCAGGAAACTCATGTACCTGCTGGAGGAGGAGTGAAAGGTTGATCCTTGAACTCTGTAAGAAGGCGAAGGAGGCATCCGTCGAGTTAGCGGAGCTCCCAACCAAAGTTAAGAACGAAGCCCTCCACCGGATGGCCGACGCTCTAGAGAAGAACGTGGAGGAGATCCTCCAAGCCAACCGCAAGGACGTGGAGGCCTCTAAGAGGAAAGGCGTCAAGGAAGCCTTGCTCGACAGGCTAATCCTGAACGAGGCGAGAGTAGCCAAGATGGCTCAGTGTCTTAGGGAGGTCGCGGCTCTACCGGACCCCGTAGGCGAGATCGTTAAGGTCTGGACCAGACCCAACGGCCTCATCATAGGGCAGATTCGGGTTCCCTTGGGGGTCATAGCGGTTATCTATGAGTCGCGTCCAGACGTAACGTCGGACGCCTCAGGTATATGTCTGAAGTCTGGAAACGCCGTGATCTTGAGGGGAGGATCCGACGCGATAAACTCGAACTTGGCTATTGGAAGGGTTCTCAGCGAGGCCGCTGTGGAGGCCGGGGTTCCGGATGGAGCTGTTCAGGTTGTTCCCGTGACCGATAGGAGTGCGGCGTTGGAGCTCATGAGGATGAGGGGGTACGTGGACGCCTTGATTCCGAGGGGCGGGGCGGGCCTGATAAGAGCCGTGATCGAGAACGCCAAGGTTCCAGTGATAGAGACGGGAACGGGTAACTGCCACATATACATAGAGGAGGACGCGGACCTCGACATGGCCTTGAAGATCATAATCAACGCCAAGTGTCAGAGGCCTGGAACATGCAACGCGGCGGAGAAGGTTCTGATACACAGAAACGTAGCCGAGAAGTTTCTACCCGTCATAATCAGGCATCTGAGAGAGCATGGGGTCGAGGTTAGGGGATGCGAGGAGACTAGGCGCATAGTTCCAGACGTCAAACCGGCGACCGAGGAGGACTGGTACACGGAATACCTCGACCTGATAATAGGTGTGAAGGTTGTCGACGGCTTGGAAGAGGCGATACGCCACATAAATAAGTACGGAACGAAGCATTCAGACGCGATCTTAACCTCGGATTTTGATAAGGCCCTCAGATTCATCAGGGGCGTCGATTCAGCCGCCGTCTACTGGAACGCTTCTACAAGGTTCACCGACGGAAACCAGTACGGTCTAGGAGCAGAGATCGGGATAAGCACCCAGAAGCTCCACGCGAGGGGGCCCATGAGCGTCCAGCACCTGACCACTGTGAAGTACTTCGTTCTGGGAAGGGGCCACATAAGAGAGTGAAAAATAGCGCCGGATTTATGAAAGATTTAAAAAAGACGTCGCCATTCAATTAGTAGGCCGGTGGTTTAATGGGGAAATTGAAGATTGCGTTCTATTGGGCCGCCAGCTGCGGGGGCTGTGAGATCGCGGTTCTTGACATAAATGAGAAGATTCTCGAGGTTGTCGAGAAGGCTGACATCGTCTTCTGGCCTGTAGCCATGGACATAAAATACAAGGATGTCGAGGCCATGCCTGACAAGAGCATAGACGTATGCTTCTTCAATGGGGCTATCAGGAATGAAGAGAACGAACGTATGGCTAAGCTCTTGAGGAGAAAATCGAAGATACTCGTGGCTTTCGGGTCATGCGCCTGTGAAGGGGGAGTCATAGGCCTAGCAAACCTTTGGGACAGGAACTCCGTATTTGAACGGGTCTACCTTGAGACTCCTTCAACGAGAAACCCTGAGTCGGTAACCCCGGAGACCTCTGTGGAGGTTGCGGGTGGAGAACTCGAACTGCCCAAGTTCTACAACACCCTCAAGACCTTGGCCCAAACCGTCGAGGTTGACTACTTCCTATCCGGATGCCCACCCCCAATCCCATGCATAATTCAAGCTCTAGAAGCCATCTTGAGCGGCAACCTACCCCCCAAAGGGTCGAGCCTCCTGCCGAACAAGTCCGTCTGCGACGAGTGTCCAAGAGAGAAGAAGGACAGGAAGGTCTCTGAGATCAAGAGAATCTACGAGATCGAAGACGACTTTAAGACTTGCTTCTGGGATCAGGGAGTCGTCTGCATGGGCCCCGCAACCCGGGCCGGATGCGATGCACAGTGCCCGAAGGCTAATATCCCATGTACGGGCTGCAACGGTCCAGGGCCCCGCGTGACGGATCAAGGCGCCGCCATAACGAACGCGCTTGCATCCGCACTCACCGATCCACAAGTTATAAAACAGATTGTGGATCCTGTGGGAACCTTCTATAAGTACTCGCTTGCCGCGTCTATTCTCCGGAGGAAACTGGTCAAATGAGGGAGGTAGTGATAAACCCGATCACTAGGCTGGAGGGCCATGGGAAGATCACTATATTTCTGAACGATGAGGGGAACGTGGAAGAAGCCTACCTACAGGTTCCTGAGCTGAGGGGTTTCGAGAAGTTCTGTGAGGGTAGGAGGGCGGAGGACCTCCCCATCATAACGCCTAGAATATGCGGGGTCTGCCCTGTTGCTCATCACATGGCTAGTGCGAAGGCCTGCGATGCGGCCTTCAACGTTGAGCCGACCGAGACCGCCAAGAAGCTGAGGGAACTGGAATACTGCGGCTACATCATCTATGACCATATACTCCACTTCTACTTTCTCGGAGGCCCAGACTTCATCGTTGGACCGGACGCACCCCCGGCTAAGAGGAACATTCTAGGGGTGATAGAGAAGGCTGGGATAAAGATCGGCAAGGAGGTGATAAAGCATAGAGCCTACGGACAGAGGATCACTGCCATAATAGGCGGGAAGGCTACTCACCCGGTAAGCGCCCTGCCGGGCGGAGTCTCTAAGCCCCTCTCAGAAGAGGAGAGGAGGGAGATCGAAGAGATGGTGGAGAGCTGCGTGGAATTCGCGAAGTTCACTCTGGAGCTCTTCAACGACGTGGTTCTGGAGAACGTTGACTACGTGAACATGATCAGGAGTGAACCCTACACCTTGAGAACCTACTACATGGGAACGGTCGACGAGAACAATAAGGTGAACTTCTACGACGGCGACGTCAGGATAGTTGACCCTGAAGGAAAGGAGTTTCTCAAGTTTAAGCCCTCAGAGTACCTAGAGGTTATTGAGGAGCATGTTGAACCTTGGACCTACGTCAAACTACCATACCTCAAGAAGGTTGGATGGAGAGGGCTGGTTGACGGGCCTGAGAGCGGCGTCTACAGGGTCGGCCCCCTCGGGAGACTGAACGCCGCGGACGGCATGGCTACGCCATTAGCCCAAGAGGAGTACGAGAGGATGTACAAGACCCTTGGAGGCAAACCCGTCCACGCCACCCTAGCCTTCCACTGGGCTAGGCTGATCGAGCTGATGTACGCGGCTGAAAGGGCTTTGGAGCTCGTCACAGACCCCTCCATAACGAGCAGGGACATAAGGAACAAGCCTGGAAAGCCCGGTGAGGGGGTCGGTATAGTGGAGGCCGCCAGAGGCACCCTGATCCACCATTATATATTGGACGAGAAGGCCTTGGCGAAGAAGGTCAACCTGATAGTTGCCACCACGCATAACATGCCCGGCATCTGCATGTCGATAAGGGACGCCGCTAAGGCCTTTATACGCAACGGCAGGGTGGAGGAGGGCCTCCTGAACAGGGTGGAGATGGCTTTCAGAGCGTATGATCCATGCTTCGCCTGTGCCACCCACTTCGCGATCGGGGAGATGCCCTTAGAGATCGAGATTTACGATAGTGAAAGGAACCTCCTGAAGAAGATAAGAAGGTGAAGTATTGATGGAGAATGTTAAGGTTGGGGTCTTCCTCTCCGACTGTGGAGGCCAGCTCCCGAAAATCTTGGACTTCGACGCAATAATGGGCTACGTGAAAGGGATTCCGGGCGTGGTCCTCGTAGAGAGGAGTAGCGAGTTCTGGCGCGGGGAAGGGATAAAGAAGATACTTGACGCCGTCAAGAGGGGGAAGGTCAACAGGGTTGTCGTTGCTGAGAGCGTGCCGAAACTCGGCGAGATAAACATCGCCCAAGCCGTCGAGGAAGCCGGCCTCAACCCATACCTCGTAGAGGTCGTCGACCTTAAGAATGGCTGCGCTTGGCCCCACCGTGAGACCCCCCGAGAGGCAACGGAGAAGGCGAAGGCTATGCTTCTAGCCGCGGTTGAACGCGTCAAGCTTCTCGAGCCCATAGAGAAGATCGAGTTTCCGGTTCTCCAGTCCGCCCTCGTGATAGGCGGGGGCATAGCCGGCATGCAGGCGGCTATGGACTTAGCTGAGTTGGGCTTCGAGGTGTACTTGATCGAGAAGGAGCCTTTTCTAGGGGGTATAGCTGCCCGTGCTGGCACATTCTTCCCGACCGATGACTGCGCCATCTGCATACAGTCCTCCACCTCGGATGTTAAGACGGTTACCCCCACCTCTAGGAAGTGTGTGTACCGCTCCGGCATAAGCGAGGTTCCAAACCTGAAGATACTGACCAACGCTAAGGTTGTCAAGGTTGAGGGTGTTCCGGGAAACTATAGAGTCACTGTGGAGAAGAGGCCTAGATACGTTGACGAGTCGAAGTGTGTTGGGTGTAACCTCTGCATCGAGGCTTGCCCAGTAGAGGTTCCGGACGATTATAACGCGGGGCTGAAGACCCGTAAAGCCGTCTACATAAATGTTCCGAACGTTTATCCGCCCGTCCCCGTCATTGACGAGGATGCCTGTAAGTTCCATGAGTGCGCTAGGTGCGTTGAGGTCTGCCCCTCCGACGCCATAAATCTCGACCAGAAGGCTGAGCTCGTGAGTCTCAACGTTGGAAGCATAATAGTTGCCGTCGGCTTCAGAGAGTTTAACCCAAGCGTCATAAAGGAGTACCATTACGACGACTACCCAGACGTCATAACGCACCTGGAGCTCGCCCGGATGATCGATGGGTTCGGCCCCACGGGAGGCATGATCCTGAGGCCTTCAGACCGCAAACCCGCCAAGAAGATAGTCATGATACAGTGCGTCGGCTCTAGGGATAGACGTTACAACCCCTACTGCTCAAGCATCTGTTGCATGATCTCCCTGAAACATGCAATACTCATCAAGGAGGCTCATCCAGAAATCGATGTCACGATCTGTTACATAGATATAAGAACGACGGGGAGGGAACATGAGAAATATTATGAGAGGGCTAGGGAGTTAGGGGTTAAGTTCGTTAAGGGTAGGCCGACTGAGGTCTTCATGGACCCGGAGACGAAACGGTTAATCGTGGACGTTGAAGACGCGCTTCTGAACCGGTTCCTAGAGCTGGAAGCCGACTTGGTCGTCTTGGCCTCAGCCTTTGTGCCGGCTGAAGACGCGGGGGAGATCGCTGAGATTCTTGGGTTAGAGCTCGGCGAAGACGGGTTCTTTAAGGAGTACAACGCCAAGCTGAGGCCGACCGAGACGAAGGTTAAGGGGGTATTCATCTGCGGCGGAGCGGTCTTCCCGAAGGACGCTCCTACATCGTCTCTGCACGCCCACTCAGCAGCTATCAAAGCCGCGAAGTTCCTGTTGAACGGTAAGATAGTCAAGGACCAGAGGACAGCCGTGGTTAAGGAGGAGTACTGCGGCGACTGCGAGTTCTGCCCGGTTATCTGCCCATACAACGCGATAAGCCTTGTCCAGACGGGTAACGGACACTTCGTGGCGCGGGTCTCGGAGCTCCTCTGCGAAGGATGCGGCGTCTGCGTTGGAACATGCCCCCTCAACGCCATAGAACTCAAGAACTGGAGGCAGGATCAGATGTTAACCCAGATAAGGGCGTTGCTCTCCGTGAAGGCTTCGAAGCCCCTCGTCTTGGCTATATGCTGTTCCGAGTGCGGCCACGCCGCCGTAGACTCCTCCGGCATGGCTATGCTTCAGTATCCGGCCAGCGTCAGGGTTATGAAGGTCCCCTGCACCGGAATAATCCAGGTCCAGCATTTCTTGGAAGCCTTCAAAGCTGGAGCTCAGGGGGTCATGGTTGTCGGATGTAAGAGCGACGGCTGCCACTACGAGGTGGGCAGCCAGATAGCTGGGAGGAAGGTTGAACTCGCCAAGATTCTGCTGAAGGAGTATGGTGTGGAGCCGGAGAGGCTGGAGATGCTCAACGTCGTGTATATTGAGGGAGCCAGGTTCGCTGAGGCCGCGAGGAGGATGGTTGAGAGGTTGGAGAAGATGGGTCCGTTAAGGTTGATTGAAAGCGTTTGAGGAGGGATGTGCCGAGATGGAGCGAGCTGAAAGGGAGAAGGCCGCCGGCTTGTCCTTCCCCGAGGAGGTTGCTAGCCGTTTGGGAGGAGAAACCATAAAGCTATGTTACCAGTGCGGAACCTGCGCCAGCAGCTGCCCAGTAGCCAAGATTACACCAAATTTCAATCCTAGAGAGCTCATTAAGCTGTCGCTTCTAGGAGAGAGGGATGAGGTGATCTCTGGAGACGCGATATGGCTCTGCTGTTCCTGTTACAACTGCCAGGAGAGATGCCCACAGAAAGTTGAGATAGCTGAGGTGATCTATGCTCTGAGGAACATCGCCTTTGAGGAGGGGCGCATCCCACCGATATACTCAGAGTTCGCATCAGCACTTTTGAGGGACGGCCGCATAATCAAGGTCTCCAAGTTCGTGGAGAAGAAGAGGTCAACCCTCGGTCTGCCTCCCCTCAAACCGACGGGTGTGGAGGCTTTGACGAGGATACTCTCAGCCACAGGGTTCAACAAGCTCTACGAGAGGAGGGAACGAAAATGAAGAGGTACGCCCTGTTCTTAGGCTGTACGATACCCGCCCGCCAACCGAACTACGAACTCTCAGCCAGGAAGGCTTTAACCAAGCTTGGGATTGAACTCGTCGATCTCGCTGAGACGACGTGCTGTGCTCCTCCACCCGTACGGTCCATAGACTTGGAGACGAGCCTAGCCGTTGCCGCCTATAACATCTGTTTGGCTGAAGAGGCAGGGTTAGACTTGGTCACGCTCTGTTCCGGGTGCTTCGAGTCCCTCTCAGTCGCAAATAACATGCTGAAAGGGGATGAGCATCTGAAGAACAGGATAAACAGGGTTCTCTCGGAGGTTGGGAAGGAGTTTCTGGGAAGTAGAAGCGTGAAGCATTACCTCCAAGTCTTGGTGGAGGATGTGGGTATAGAGCGGCTTAAACGGAACGTCTCTAGGTCCCTCAGCGGCTTGAGGGCCGCGGCGTTCTACGGTTGCCACGCGTTGAGGCCTAGCGGGCTTCTGGGACTCGACGATCCAGAGCGTCCTCGAATCCTAGACGATCTGATAGAGGCTTTGGGAGCTGAGAGCGTCGAGTACCGGAATAAACTGAAGTGTTGCGGGGGGCTCTTGAGAGGTTACTCAGACGAGTTGGCGCTCGACCTAGCTAGGGAGAAGATCATAAACGCTTCCAGGGCAGGAGCCGACTGTATAGTTACCCTCTGTCCCTTCTGTTTCGTCGCGTTGGACATGGGTCAACTCCAGATGAGGAGCAGGTACAAAGAGACCTACGATATGCCGATTCTCCACTACTCGGAGCTCCTGTGCTTGGCTTTGGGAGCAGACCCCAAGGAACTGGCGGTTCAAACCCACAAGGTGAAGATCGACAAGGTACTCGACAAGGTTCTCTGAACAAACCTAAAACCCAATTTTCCCTCAACATTTTTACTCCAAGACATCCCTATTGTTCTTGGAATGATGGTTGACCGTGAAGTCTTGATCTCTGCTTTGAAGCTTACAAGGGATGGGGCGCACACCACAATCGAGGCTCTCAGCAAAGACTCGAGGGTGCCCATCCAAACAGTCTATGAGACTATCCGGCGTCTGGGGAATGAAGGTTTGATCACGGTCAGAGGATGCGACGTAAACATGGTTGGTGAACGGAGGATCATGGCGGCGGCTAAGGCCGTTGAGATGGGAGCCGACTTGGAGAGGGTCTGCACCTTCCTCACATGGTCTGAGTTTGAGGACATCTCAGGTTTCGCATTTGAAGCCAGCGGCTTCTCCGTTAAGAGAAGCTTCAGGTTCAAGTGGTCCGGTAGGAGGTGGGAGGTAGACATAGTCGCATACAAGGGGAGGACGGTAATCTCTGTGGACTGTAAGCACTGGCGCCGGAACTGGAGAGGATCCTCCATAAAGAGAATAGTCGAGAACCATATAGAGAGGACGAAGGCCTTGAGCGAGGCCCTCCCAAACCTCAGATTAATACCCAAAATCAAAGGGAGACTAACTGTTGTTCCCGTAATACTCTCACTCGTTCAAGGCCCCTTCAAGTTCTACATGGACGTGCCTGTCGTCCCCATACTCCAGCTGAGAAACTTCATAGAGGAGATGCCCCTCCACATAGGCTCGATGAGACACTTCACATCAGCTTCGCCTTAGAGGCAAGGCTTTATATGGCAAAGTGCAGGTTATTTTTACTCCGAGAGGCGGGGAGGTGCCTGTTACGTCCCGGATAAACGAGGAACTGGTCAAGATAGTGAACTTGGCGATGCCCTTCCCGGCGCCCGTTATCTCCGCTTACTCGCGCCTAGACATGATCTTCACGAGTGGAGACTTGGCTAGGGAGGCTGGGATTCCACGGTCGACTGCCAAGTACTACATCCAGAAGATGATCGATCTACACATGATCTCGAAGATTCCTCACCGCAGAAAGTACCAGAAGTACGCGAATGCCCGCCTCTTCTCTGAGTGGCTCGTGGACCTCATCAGGTTGGCTATCCGTCCACTAGAGAAGGTGTAATTGAGGAACGGCCTCGTTCATCATCCAGTAAATTTTTATATCCTATCCGACTATTAAAGCCTCTAAAGGCTTTGGGGGCAGATGTAGGGATGAGTGAGGTTATTCTACCTATTGCCTACCAGCTGGGCGCCGGCGGAATCTTGGGTTTCGTGGTAGGCTACGCCATAAAGAAGATGATGAAGATCGTAGCAGTTATAATGGGACTCTTCACTCTAGCCCTCATATATCTGGGACACACGGGCGTAATAAGCGTGAACTACGACAAGCTCTTGGATGCAATAGAGAAACTGTACGGGAACTCGGGAGGAGCAACCCACTGGCTGACCCCTATTGTGGCCAACCTCCCATTCGCCAGCGTCTTCTTGGTCGGAGCTGCCATAGGCTTCAAGGCCGGCTGAGAATTATCCTATAAGGAAAGGCTGGAACCGTTGATGGGGTTCTTCCCGAATGTTAGCTTAGCCCCCAACCAGCAAAAAATCCTTCTTACCTTCTTATAATAGGGTCTCCACAAGCCTAAAAGGGGTGGCGGCGGATACAGAAGCATCAACAGACTCCGTTTTCAGCAACACACAGTCGAGGAGCCGAGTTAATGTCTAAAGCGGAGATTTTCAGATGTTTGAGGAGGGCTCAGTTCAGCCTAGATGTATAAAGTTTTTTATAGGTAGAGGTTATGTTTTTTTGGTGGTTGATTTTGGACGTGATGAAAGTCGGCATCATCGGCTGTGGAAACATAGCGACAGTCCACATGAGGAGACTCAGCACCCTCAAGGAGATTAAGGTCGTAGCCTTCGCCGACATATCTGAAGAGAAGGCTAAAGAGTTCTCCCAGCAGTATGGGGGCAGGGCCTACACCGACTGGCGTAAGATGCTCGACAAAGAATCTTTGGACATAGTCTACATCTGTCTACCGCCCTTCGCCCATAAAGACGAGGTTATGGTCGCCGCGGAGAAGGGGATCAACATATTCATCGAGAAGCCGATAGCCCTCAACATGGATTTGGCTAGGAGGATGGTGAGGGCCGTCGAGAAGCATGGGGTTTTAAGTCAAGTGGGCTACAACTGCAGGTTTGGACGCGGAATAGAAGAGGCAAAGAGGCTGATTGAGGACGGGGAGGCTGGAGACGTAGGGCTCGCCGTAGGCTGGTACTGGTGCCACTACTTAGGAGGAGCCTGGTGGAGGGACAAGAAGAGGAGCGGAGGCCAGATAGTTGAGCAGGCAACCCACCTCTACGATGCTTTAAGGTTCCTCTGCGGAGAGGTAGACGTGGTTTACGGGTTCAACAACAGGCTTTTCTGGACCGACGTCCCCGACCTAACCATAGAAGACGTGAGCAGCTGCACCTTCAAGTTTAGGTCTGGGGCCCTCGGAGCTATCGTCTCGACGACTTGGGGGGTTCCTTCGGAGTGGTGGCTGAGGTGGATAATCGCAACGAGAAACTATACAATGGAGTCGAGCGACACTAACACGCTGAAACTGTACAAGACTAGTACGCCCGTCGAGGTTCGTATGGTCTCCGAGAGGAGGGACACTTACCTCCTAGAGACCAAGAACCTGATTGAAGCCATAAGGGATGATAAGGAGACGAGAACCCCCATCGTTGAGGGTGCGAAGACCCTTGAGTTCACGCTGGCCGCCATGAAGTCTATGGAGACCGGGAAACCAGTTAAATTGCCCTTACCATAAGTATGTATAGGAGGTGAATGTGTGTGAAGAAGGGAGTGAACGCTTGGATATACCCCAACGACTTCTCCACCGATGATGTGCTCAAAGCCTCAAAGGAGATAGGCTACGACGGCGTTGAACTGAACCTCGACGAGGAGAACTTGAAGTTCGGCAGGAAGGAAAGGAAGGCCATCTTAGATAGGGCTGAGTCCTTAGGCTTGGAGCTGCCGAGCCTCTGCACAGCGCTCTTCTGGAAGTATAACCTTGCGAGTCCAGATGAGTCTACCCGCAAGAAGGGCATCGAGATAATAAAGGCTGGTTGCCAGTTTGCGGCGGATATTGGAGCTGAGGTTCTGTTAGTCGTCCCCGCGGTCGCCGTCCCTGAGGTTCCCTACCAAAAGACGTGGGAGCTCTCGAAGAGGAGTATACTTGAGGCCGCTCCCACAGCCGAGGATTATGGGGTCAAGATCGGGATCGAGAACGTCTGGAATAAGTTCCTCTACAGCCCTCTGGAGTTCCGGAGGTTCATAGAGGAGATCAACCATCCGAACGTAAAGGCCTACTTCGACGTTGGGAACATACAGTTCCTCGGGTTCCCGCAAGAGTGGATTCGGTATCTCTCAGACCTGATTGTCTGCGTTCACGTCAAGGGTTTCCATACCCCAGCACCCTTTGAGCCGAAGTTCACATCCGTACTCCAAGGATCAATTCCTTGGGCCGAGGTTATGGAAGCCTTACGTGAGATAGGCTACGACGGCTTCCTGAATGTGGAGGTCCCCCCCTACCCCGGCCACCCGTTGAAGTCAGCGATGGACAACAAGACAGCGCTCGACATAATTCTCAAGATGGGCAAGTGACTTAAAAGCCGCCTCCTACCCCCTCCTTTTTGGCTCCTTCTTCAAGGAAACCTTTAGGGGAAAGGGAAACTAAAATAGGTCTCCGCGAAGATTATTTTGTGGGTAAGTTGGGGAGTTGTAGGGTCTGCGGCCGTAGGTCCTCCGTGATCTCGGGTCAGCTAGGGGTTTGCCTCGAATGTATTAGGGAGAAGGCTGAAGAGGCTCTGGAGGTAACCGAACGGGTCCACAGGGAGAGCCGTGAAGCCTTCGGCTTGCCCCCGGCCCCTCCGAGGAGCCTAAACGGCGTCCGGTGCGGTATGTGCGCCAACGACTGTGTCATAGGGGTAGGCGAGAAGGGGTTCTGCGGTTTGGTGGGTAACGTGAATGGACGACTGGTCAGATGGGGAGGGACCCCTGAAAAGGGAATTCTAGAATGGTACTATGATCCTCTCCCCACGAACTGCGTGGCTTGGTGGTTCTGCCCCGGCTGCACCGGGAGGGGTTACCCCAAATACGCCTATGCCGACGGCCCTGAGAGCGGATACTCGAACCTAGCTGTCTTCTATGGAGCTTGTAGCCTAGATTGCCTCTTCTGCCAGAACTGGCATTACCGTTACAACTCGCAGAGGCTGAGTCCCTCCGTAAGTGCTGAGAGCCTTGCGTCGAGGGTTGAGAGGCATGTCTCATGCATCTGCTACTTCGGAGGAGACCCTTCGGTTCAGATGCCCCACGCATTGAAGACGAGCCGCCTAGCCCTAGAGAAGGCGGGGAGGGAGGGCCGCATCTTGAGGATATGCTGGGAGACGAACGGTAACATGAGGCGCGAGTTCGCTCTAGAGGCGGCTGAGATTTCGCTTCTAAGCGGGGGAATAGTCAAGTTCGACTTGAAGGCTTGGGACGAGAACCTCCACCGAGCGTTATGCGGCGTTCCAAACGGGGCTATACTGGAGAACTTCAGGATGATCGGCGAGAGGTTTCTGGAAAGGAGACCCGAAGTTCCACTGTTGACTGCCAGCACGCTCCTAGTTCCCGGTTACGTCGACGCCGAGGAGGTCGCCAACCTAGCGAGGTTCATCTCTGAGGTGAACCCGATGATTCCCTACACCTTACTCGCGTTCTATCCGCAGTATAAGATGAGCGACCTGCCGACGACGAGTAGGAGGCACGCCTACGAGTGCTACAGGGCCGCCAAGAAGTATCTCAAGAACGTTAGGGTAGGCAACATCCATCTCCTCAGGGATTGATCGATCCCATTAAGTTTTAGCCGCCGTGGGTTACGGGTATAAGAACAACCTCGTCGCCGCCCTTGATCAAGGTCTCCAAGCCGTCTAACGCGCTTATCTCCCTACCATTAATCAGGATGAGGGCGTTGGGTCGGGGGTCTCCGAGCTCCGGGTCGATGAGTACCCTCTTCAGCTCCGGGGAGAACTCGGCGACCTTGAGGATCAAATGGATAGCTGAGAGTGGTCTCTCCACCTTGACTTGGAGGCTCTCCTTTCCTAGAGCCTTCCTGAAGACTCCGAGGAGTCTCACCTTGACGGTTGATCCCACCTATGTCACGCTCAGCTCATACAAACGGCCTAACTGGACTTTCGGTTCTCTCCTGTGAGGAGCGCTACCATTTCGGATGCAACCTTCACTATCTCAGCGGCGTCTTTTAAGGCGTCGTCTGCGGATGAAACGGGCATGTTAGAGACCAGTTCTATCGACTTCTCTAGGTCGACGAGGCGTCTCAAGACTGGGTGTTTGATCTTTTTCTCCTCGTGGAGGTTCTCTTGGACTATTCTCTCCACGGATGGGGGGTCGCCGAGGCTGTAGTAGACGGCGGCTTGGGCCTTCCTCATAGCCTCAATTATTAGGGTCGGCGTTAGGTTTGGGGAGGTTCGGGCGGCCTCGATCTCGGCTTCGGCCTCCCTGATATAACGTAGAGCCCAGCCCTTACAGTACTCGTCTAAGACCATTACTCAACCACCATGATGACATGAAAATATTGGGTTTTTGATTATAAAGGATGCTTTTACCGGGACTGCTCTTCAGCTTGAGACTGCATGAAGGCTACTTGGCTCGTTATGTAGCCTACAATCCTGTTCCTCAGCCTAGCTGACGGTATCTTGGCGAGGGACTCTACGATCTTCTTGTTCTCCTCGAACGATGTTGTAAACTTGTCAGGGTACAATCTGAGGAGTTCACGAGCGATCCTCTTCACCCTCTCCGGACGAACCTTCCCCAACTCTCCTACATCACCGGACTCGTTCCCGCGTCTTTTACGCGGTAACACCTAATCTTTGCATTTTCATCTCCCTTTTATCTCTTTCTTTAAAACTCTGTATTCTAACATGGTAAAACGCTTGGCCACGCTGGAAGATAGCGGCGTGAACCTTCAAGGAGGTAAAATTAATAAGGCTAAAGCGTGAAGAAGTGATTAAAAGTTTGAGAGGATGATCGCATGCGAAGGAGTGGTGAATTGGCCATAGCCGCCATGCATAGGATATGCAAGAAAGCCGGAGCGGAGAGGGTGAGCGAGTCCGCCGCCGTCGAGATGGCGCGCGTCCTCGAGGAGATCGGGGTCAAGATAGGGAAGGAAGCAGTAGACTTCGCCATGCACGCGGGTAGAAAAACCGTTAAGGCGGAGGACATCAAGATAGCGGCGACGAAGGTCATAGGCAGAGGATGAGACATCTAGGGACAAACCGAAAAGCAACCCACATTTTTCGCAACATCCAACATTAACTTAATAAGAGAGAGGACAACTTGATGATTTAGAGGTTTGAAGGCTCCGGTAGTATAGCCCGGTCAAGTATGGCGGCCTCTCGAGCCGCAGACGGGGGTTCAAATCCCCCCCGGAGCACCAGACATGGCGGCTGAGCCTCCCTGCCGGAAGGCAATCCATAGTTACCCTTCTGCTTGGCTTCAATTATTCGTTGGATTTCACGTTTTTAGGCCGATCCTTTTTTGTAAATAAGCGCTACGCCTGCTAGGGTTATTAAAGTTCCTAGTAGTACCACTATAAGAAGTATTTCGATATCAAGCAGGGTTGAGAGAATAATCCTCATCTTACCCATTAATACTCCATCTGAAACTATAATCTTGCCATGAGTTTCCCTATAACTATTTATTCTTAGGATTGCTTCATCGCCGGGTTTTAGGTCTATCCAGCATGGCACAACTAGCATAGCAACCATCGTGGCTATGAATGCTAATGTGAACAGCTCAAGTAAAATCCTCATTCTCGATTCCATCTTTTCCGTCCACCTCCCAAAAATATGGAGAGTCATACTCAACACTCCACTCAGCAGTAGAAGCATAAACACGGTTATGACCAGCAAGACTTTAAGCAGACTTGTACTAGACATGGTGACTCCCTTATCAAGTATAAAGACTCCATCATGTTCAGCATAAACCCTTATAGGCTTCGTGAGGCGATACTCCCCAAGACCAGTTATTAAAATCGGACCGAAACCCGGAATCCAACCGCGATAATATCCCCCCTGCCACTCAACATCAAACTCCTCATCCTCAGGTATGAGTACAACGATCCTAATAGCTCTAGACTCGAGAACATATAATCCGTAAAAGGATAAAGGGATTAATGTTAACCCAACTATAATAAGGAGAACCCCTAACCTCCCCGA
>LUCD01000004.1 GCA_001593925.1 Candidatus Bathyarchaeota archaeon B26-1 | reverse complement strand
ACAGCGCGTACAGGATAATCCCGGTTGAGGGGGGCAGGTATAAGGTTGAGGTTTGGGTTCAACGGGCGATGCTGGAGGAGATGTACAGGCGGCACGCGGAGGACTGGGCTCTCAACATAGAGGACGTTATGAACCGGGAGCACGTGGCCATCGCTAGGGAGATTCTCGTAGACCTCATGGGACTGGGCTCCGAAGTCGAACGGACGATGAGAAACCTCGGTCTCAGCCGTGAAGAGGCGATTCGAGAAGTCTCGAGAAGGCTTAATCTTGTTGAAGAGACGGCGGGTTTGGCGGCTCTCGTCGAGGGTACATACCTGAACCTCTGTCTTGAGGTTGCGAAGAAACGGCAAGGCGAATCTGTAAGCAGGATGAAGGCCTTAAGGATGGTTATCGATGAGGACCGGAGTGAAGGGAACCTCGTGGCGCAGGTTATAGAGGCGGTGACTTCGGGGAAACCCGTCCGCGAAGCCATAGACGAGATTGTGAAGAGAAATAACCTCCAGAAGAGGATGGAGGCTCTGAGAGGTTTAGCCCTGAAGAGGCGTAGGGAACTACCCAGCGTCCACGTCTTGACGACGTTAGGGCCGGGAGAGACCGAGATAAACGTTAAAAACTGGCTTGAGGAGTCGATGGCTCTCTTCAACGTCTCACGCTTCTACAACCTCGAGGATAAGGTTCGACGCAGAGTTGAGGATTACCAGAGAAGGTTGATAGCGATCGGGAGGAGGCTCGTCAAGGAGCTCGACTTGGAGGGAGACCTCTTCCAGATAATGAAGGAGGAGGGCCTCCAGCTCGGGAGAAAGCCGGACGAGTCGAGAGGTATACTGAAGCTGATAGCGTCCTACCCCGAGGTAGCCTCAGAGGTCTCCAAGATAGCCCTCCTAATCGAGCATGAGGAGAGAACTGGAATTAGGGAGAGGGACCCCGAGAACGCTGAGGAACCCGAGGTCGTCCTCAAGTACATCAGAGACCATCCGGAACTCGAGGAAGAGGCCGTCGAGAAGGTGATTGAACGTAACGGCCTCTGGAGGGAGGTTGAGACCTACGCGGAGAAGCATAAAACCTCCCTGAAGGAGGCCAAGAAGGCTGTGGTCTCGTCGAACCCCGCATACTCCATGGAGAAGGAGAGCCTCGTAAAGTCCATAGCTCGTGAGAGGGTTCTCAAGTCGCTCGGGCTTGCTGGGGAGGTCTGGAAGTACCTGAAGAGCCATCTCGACAGGACGCTCGCCTTAGTCACGGCTAGGAGGGAGATAATCGGGGAGAACAACCTCTCGCATGAACTGAACAACCCGAAGTTCAGATACGACGCTTCAGGCCCATTCAAGAAGTTCAACCTTCTATACACGCCTAGCAGGGTTGACCTTGGACCGGAGGAGGTCAGTAGCGTCCGAAACCTGCCGAAATGGGTTGGAGGCTGCGACGTAGAAGCGATGAATGCCGGGAAATCCCTGTACAGCCTCTACAACCGAGCCGGGGTCACCGCGGTTGAGGCTCCGGACCTAGCTGAGTTCCTGAAGGTTGGAGAGAACGCCTTCTCCCGCGGAGGGGTCTTCTACATCTCCCTCGTAGCCGGGGTTAACATAGACGCCTTAGGCATAGGGGACTTCGAGTTCTTCAGGGATCAGTGGAACATGAGAGGAGACAGGATTGTTCTGCCTACCGGAGAGACCTACGGCGGCTTCTGCGTTCCCAAAGAGTTTTCGCTCCTCAACGCCATGATCATGGCGGCTGTGAGTGAGAAGACCTCGGACGAGATCATGGACGGGTTCGGAGTTCCAAAGGAGCTGAGGCCCAAGGTCGTCGAGGACCTCCGGAGGCTCCTCCGGATGAAACTTGACTGTGAGGACCAGATAGAGTGGGAGGAAAAGGCTAGGGCTTTCCTCTCCGAGAGGCTTGGGGAGTACTTCTCAGCTCTGGGCTACCAAGCCTACCTGTCCCGTTTACCCCAGCTCGCCGAGACCCTAGAGAAGATAGGCATCCTAACGGTCCGAGACGAGGAGCAGAGACGTATAAAGTACCGCTTGACCGCGTGGGTGAACAAGAAGATGCTCGGCCTCGAGGAGATAAACAGGATAGGGCCTTTCCGGAAGGTCTACCTCATAAAGCAGCTACTGAACGAGGCGAGGAGAAAGAACCCCAAGGTGGCGCCGGACCACAAGGTAATCGGCGTGATGTCCGTCTCATACAAGGAGGGCGGAAGGAAGGACGGGAAAGAGATACCGATCTCTGATGTCAGGTTCAGCGCGGGATGCAGAAAACTCGAAATATACGCGGGCACCGCCGAGGAGCATCTCCTCAAGGACATAGACCCTGAAGGCCGTGAGATACTGAGGGAGATGTTCAAGGACTTCAAGCCTCCGGCCGACATAAGGATCGTCGGAACGTGCACAAGCGTGAATGTGCTGAACTATGTGCCGAAGTCGGGTTTGAATGAGGTGAAAGAGTGGGTTCACCGGAGGCTTCTGGAGGCCGGACTCAACGACCCCCTAATCACATCGAACTCCATAATCTATGGGGGAGACTTGGAGAGGTGGGTAGGGGTCAAGGAGCTCCCCGAAGAAGAACGTAGAGCCTTGATAGAGGAGATCGGCGGCAAGATACATCTCCTCGTCTTGGACCGTAGAGGAATCTACAGAAGCTACGAGGAGGCCATCCAAGGGGTAGACTTCATAGACCTGGGCATACCTGACCCTGAACTCCTCGACCTCGTGGACAACCTCCCGAAGATGCTCTATTTAATGCGTAAGGGTAGACCGAACAGCGCCCTAGTCTTCGCGGACGGAACCTCCGGAGCTAGAAGGAGAACCTTCTCCTTCAGGTATGCGAACAGCAAAAGGAAGGTTAAGGAGCTCTTCGCCCTCGACGAGAGAGCGGTCTACGGAGCCTTAGGGTTGGGACAGGAGACCGTGGAGAAGTGGCGCCAAGAGATGATCAGAGACCGTAGGAACGCTGAAGCCCTCTACAAGGCTCTGGTCGAAGGCAGGTATGAGGAGGCTGAACGCATCTACAGGACGATCAGAGAGCAGATCATCCTCGAGAGGAGACACGAGGAGGCCGTGGAGGAGGAGATAACAGCAAGGAGACTGAAAGTCCCGGAGAAGATTCAGAGGTCCTACCGTTACGTATCGAGGGCTCTGGGCAACGTTAGGATGGGGTTGCCCCTCCACCGCCTCGACTTCGGGACTTGGCTGATCCTCGGCGGAATGTACCTCCTAAACGGGAAGGCAAGCCTCGAGGAGATTGTTTCCGCAAGGATGAAGTTTGAGAGGGCGGTAGCTGGGGCTCCTAGGAAGGGAGGGAGCGATGTCGAAGGCTTCACGGAGGAAGAAGTGGACGAAATCTTGGAACTCTTCGTTAAGCCTAAGTATGTTCCGCCTCCCGCGGCCGAGTACCGTGAGGTCAGAACAGGGATAGCCGGCTCCCTGAAGGCCGTGGAAGAGACGGTCTCGATCTTGGAGAAGAGGGAGGCTAGGAGAAGGCAGGCTATGAGGGCTGAAGCCCTGCGGAGCCGTATGCGCGGTTTCCTCTCGGTTGAGAGGGAAGTCGACGAGGCCGTCGAGAAGCGCGACCTCGAGGGAATCTACAGGAACGCCAAGAAGCTCTTAGGTAACGGTAGAGAGCCCGTTGGGCAAGAAGACTTCGGAAAGTTTCTCGGCTGGACTAAAGGAATGTTCACTCTCCTAATCGATGTTCTCTCCCCTGAACCCTCCGCGAGGAGGCGCGTAGAGAAATCTGTAAGGGCCCTCTTCAGCGGGGGAGAGATCACCCTAGAGGCCTACAGGAACCTAGCGGCCGAGATGGCTAAGATGGCTGAGCTCGCTAAGGGCGACAAATCCATACTCGAGGAGGTCGCCAAAGCCCTTGAGCTCCTAGACATATCGCTCCTGCTCGAGAAGACTATGGATGTGGATGACCCCCACGCCATGACCGTTGAGCTGGCTAGGTTCTTCGATGCAACCCTCAACAGCCACATCTTCGACTACATCCCCTACCATTATCATAGGCAGAGAGGTGTAGGCTTCGAGGTTTACAACCGCCGGGAGAAGATTGAGCTTGCCGTGAGGAGGCACAGGTGGCTCTACACCAAGTGTAGACACCTGATAGTCACGAAGACCGAATTGAAGAACTTCAGTCCAGAATACTGCGACGCTTGGCTTGGAGACGCAGATAGAAACGTGACGGGTCTGGGGGTAAACCTCACGGACGAGGCTGAACGGTTCTGGTTCAGCTACGCGAGGCTGAGGGACGCCGTCGTCCTCCTCCATGAAGGTTATCCGCCCCCAGAAGTCTTCAAGAACCTCGATCCATCCGCCTTGAAGTGTGACGAGAGGACGAACGTCGTCATAGTGTACCCGCACGGAAACACCACCGTTCCGGTGGCTCTAGAGCAGAACCCCAAACTAGTCAAGGAGAAAGGTGTAAACCTCATGCTTACAGCGTTCCCGAAGATCGAGAAGGACGAAAGGTACGGGTGTGAGGTTCTCCACGTCCTAGACGGGTTCACCTTCCTCTCGAAAGAAGACTACCTAGCCGCCCTGCTGGCTTCGGGCCTCAAACGTGAAGAAGCGGAGAAGAAGGCGTCGGCCGTGGGCTCCAAGGGAGTATTAGCGCTCTTCAGCTTCAGCAGGCCAATAGTGGCCCACGGAATCTTCTTCCATTTCACGCATCCTCTGAGGCCTGAGATAGAGTTCGTTAGAGCCCCGTTGATCCAGCCTCTAGTCTGGGAGGCGGCTACCTACCTGAAATGTAGGCTTCCAGAGATGTTGAAGGGAAGCGGGATAAGGACGGCTGACCAGTTCAACTGGTACATGGACCAGACGGCCCGCATGTCTGAGGCTGAAGCCAAATCTGAGATAAGGAGGAGGCTCCTCGACTTCTCAGAGTCCCATGGAACCGTGATCATAAAACCCGAGAAAGAGTCTGGTGGGAGAAACGCCAAGGTGATCCAGATACGTAGAGACGGGAAGGCTCTAGAGGAGAACCTAACAGAGGCGGTTAACCTGATCTACGAGATATCCAAGAGCGACAACGTTGTGGTTCAGGAGTTCCTCAAATCCTACGTCAGGAGGCTCTACACCCCCGAGCTCTTGGAGAACCTTGTTGAGAGGTTCGCTAGGCTGGGCGTCCCGGTTCAGCTCTACAGGGACCCGCAGACCCCGCTCTTCTCGTACTTCAGACAGATACTCGTCTTGGGGGAGAGAGGGTACGAGATTTCCCACAACATAACGGTGATCGGCACTTCCGGCGTCGCCAACGTCGGGCAGGGAGGCCTCCTCTACGAGTACACGGACGACATAATCAACCCGAAGTATCGGGAGGACCTGCGGCGTGAGATAACTAAGGCCTCCTTCAGGTCTATGGAGGCCCAGAGGCGTTATCTGAGGAAGCACTGGAAGGAGATACTGGAAGACTACTTGAAGATACACCCGGAGTTCTCCGAGAGGCTCAATTTCAGGGTGATCAAAGACTTAACGGGCTTCGACAACCGGGACATACCCTACGAGATGGGTGACTACATGCCGGTCTTCCTCGTCGACGAGAACGACAACCTAATCCAAATCTACGACGAGGACTCGGAGAGGCTCATCCCATTATACGACGAGGACGGGAAGCCAACCCCAGTCCAGATATACGACAAGGATGGAAAACCGGTTCCTAGGGTGGACGAGAACGGAAACCCCATACCCATCCGCCTCTTCGACGAGGAGGGGAGGCGCATACCCCTCTTCGACGAGAAGGGCCGCCCAATAAGCTCGCTGATAATGTACAAGATAGAGGCCAACCCTGGAGCCGGGCTCTGGAGGCCGCACAACGATCAGCTCCCACCACACAGGAAGGGTGAAGGGGTCTACATAATCTTCAAGTGTCTGGGGGAAAGAGCCTCCATATACAAGAGAAAACTTGAGGCCATGAAGGTTAAGGATGTTGAACCGAGACCCCGGGAGCCAGCCGCATACATCGAGAAGGCGGCTCGGTCGAGCTAGGCTGTAAGCCGGAAGAAATGTCTGGAGGACTCCTTTGGGGGTGAAAGGCAAACCCGAAGAAGAGGGCATAAGCGAGCTTTTGTTAGGCTACTTAGAGGATGAGGTCTTCGGGCGCTTGGGGCAGTCCAGCCTCGAGGCGCTCAAAAGAAGGGCGTCGGAGCCTTCCGGAGCGGAGGCCTTGAAACGCTGGATCGTGGATTCCCTACTCCGTGAACGGGATAGAATCTCTAGGAGAACCTTGAGGAGAGCCGATCTGGAGGCCGCCTTCTCAGACAGGACGTTCTTAACGAGGATATCGGAGGTCGCCCTTGAGCGGCTTAGATGCGGACCGAACGCTCCTACGCTCAACATAGAGCCTAAACGGCTCAGCGCGGAGGAGACCCAGAAGATTCTCGGCGAGGGAATAAACTTCGGCTTGATCTTCGGGGCTGAATCCATATACTTCCAGGATGTTGTTCTGGCGTTTCAGGTTGACGAGTTCTCTTCTAGGCCTCTTCGAGACGGGAAGGTGAACGTTTTAGGTGTTCATCTCGACTGGTTAACCGAGAAGGGGGAGGCTGTTAGGGCTCTACTCGTGGATGAGTCTTGGCGTGTCAGGGAGGTCGGTTTTGAGGCGGCGGTTCCACTCCACGTGGTGCAGACTCTCCACCTGCCATTCTCGAGGGAGACCGATCTGCATAGAAGGCTCTCGGACACCTTCAGAGACGCGGGGATCGTCCAGGTAAACCCTTACGAAGCGTCTGAGAGGGCTGACGACAAGGCTTGGACGCATGAGCTCTGGCTACGGTGCAGATTGGAGTCCCCGGCTTTCAGGCTCATACCTAAGTCGAGCCTCCTAAAGGACGCCCTAAAAATGTTAGAGGCCTTCATAGAGGATTTGAGTCTGAGAAGAAAGCGGAGCTCTCTCGGAGTCTTTATACAGCCCAACAGGGGGACGGAGGGCTGGATGGTTGAGAGGTTCAGGTTTGACGTTTACCGGGGCGGGATTGGCGTAGAGCATCCAGCCGCCAAACATATCGCCGCCATACTCCGGCTGGACGACGTGCTCCTGAGAGAGGAAAGGGGCAACATTCGGTTCTCCCCGCTAAGAGAGCCGGAGGAGACAAGGAACCTCAAACACATAAGCCTACGCATAAACGTAGCCTGGAATGGCTCAAGCTTCGTAGCGGAGTCCGGTTACGCCCAAGTCTCTGAGAAGCTCGTGGCCTCGCGGGGTCGGGGCGGAGAGATAATCGATCTACACAAAGCTTTAAGAAACCTCTACTACCGGAGCTGTGGAGAATGGGTCAGGCTGAACGTTACCTCGAAGGATGTGAGGAGGATCAAATGCGCGGCTGAGGCCGCCGCCCAAGCCTTGAACTCAGGCTTACCCGAGGAGGATTCTCTAAAGATGGTCGGCGTAGACATGGTTCTCGAAGTTCCCGGCGCCGATGAACCCATCTTGCCGGTTCTTCTGGAGGCGAACCCTCGGCCGGCTGGGCTCAACCACTCGACCAGCCTAGAGGATGAAGTAGACGCCGAGCCTAAACTCATGGTGAGCTCAGCCATCTTCAGGGCGATCCGGTTGATGAGGCGGAGGCTCCTCCACGGTAAGGGATCATGATCTTAACGTGCCGGCTGTCCGGGGCGAGAGCCTCCGAAAAAGGAGGACGGTAAACGCTAAATTGATTCGTCCAGAAACTTTAACAAGAAATCTCTAGGGATGGGATGGAGCCGTGTCTGCGGGTTCTCGAGGCGGGTCGATCGTAGCTATGCCTGTTAAGGAGTGGATCAGGAGGCTGGAGCATCCTTTGGACCCCGAGCTGAGAGAAGCCTTCAGGAGAATCTACGGGGACGAGGAGGACGTTATCGAGAAGAGAAGAAGCCTCTACCTCGAGGCCCTAAAGGAGTTTAGCGAGGCTTACGGCTCCGGCTCGGAGGTTGTGATCTCTAGGGCGCCCGGCCGGGTGAACCTTCTAGGCCGCCACACCGACTACATGGGAGGGTTCGTCAACCCCATGGCCACTAACACCGAAATCTTCGCTCTGGTGGAGGCGAGGGACGATGACTGGGTTCTCCTACGTAACATGGACCCGAAGTATCGGCCTAAAAAGTTCAGGATCGGAGATGAGATGCCGCCGAGGAAGATCGTGGACCTCGACGACTGGGACCGTTGGACAGCTGAGAGGTTCAGGGAGAGGATGCGCCGGGGGGAGAACCTCGACTGGGACGACTACATTAAAGGGTTGACCGTATACTTCCAGGAGTATTACAGGAGGGCTGACGGAACATTCACGAAGAGGATTAAGGGTATGAACGTGCTCGTTGGAGGAGACCTTCCGCCGCGGAGAGGTATGAGTTCGTCTTCAGCCCTCGTGATCGCCGTAGCCGTCGCCATGAAGGAGATAAACGGGATCGAGATGCCTGTTGGAGAGTTCATCGATAGAGTCGGATACTCGGAGTGGTATGTGCTCACCCGGGGAGGGTCAGCCGACCACGCGGCGATCACCCTCTCCAAGCGGGGTATGATCTCCCATATAGGCTCTCTACCTACAAGGGTTGAGGATGTCACCTACGCACCGTTCCCGGAGGGCTACTGCGTTGTCATAGTGAACTCCGGCGTGGAGAGACCTCAAGACGACGAGGCGAAGAACTACCTACGCGTCACGGCGGCCGAGTATAGGCTGGCCCTCCTCTGCATAAAGAGCCTCTACCCGGAGTATGCCCGGAAGCTGGTCTGGCTACGCGACGTGAACACGAGGAACCTCAAGGTTGACTTGGCTAGAATATACGAGATTTTGAGGTCTCTCCCGGAGAGGGTGAGCCGAAAAGAGCTGAGAACACGCATATCAGACGCCTACCAGGAAGAGTTGGACGCCATCCTATCGAACCATAGAGAGCCCAGAGAAGGTTACAAGCTGAGGCAGAGAGCCCTCTTCGGCTTGGCAGAGGCGGAGAGAGCCGTGGTCTTCCCGGAGTTTCTAAAGAGAAGGGACATAGAGGGGATACTCAAACTTGTAAAGAGGTCCCATGACGGTGACAGAGTGGCGAAGTTCGACAGGGAGGGAAACAGGGTTCCCTGGAACCCCGGAGCCTTCAGCACCGACGAGAGGCTGGACAGGCTGATCGCAACCCTCAGGAACCGCGACTCCACTCCGGAGGAGATCGAGGAGGCTCAGCTCTACTGGCAACCCGGAGGCTACGAGAGGAGCATACCCCAAATCGACCACCTCTGCGACATCGTCGACTACGAGTTAGGCAGCTACGCCGCGGCCCAGATGATGGGTGCGGGTTTGGGTGGGGACGTTGAGGTTCTAATAAGGAGAGATAAGGTTGAGGAGTTGAGGAGGATACTGGACGAGAAGTATTTTAAACCTTACGGGGTTGAGCCTAGGATCGCCGTAACCTATCCGGGGCAGGGAGCCTGCCTACTCGGTACGCCTCCAAAAGGTCTAAGTTTCAGCTGAAGCCGCGGGGAATTGAGGAAAGGAAAATAAAAGGGGGCTTTATAGGGACTTTTTCTCCTCCAGCATCCGGTACATCTTGTCCACGAACTTGTAGTAGGACTTCCTCTTCAGTTTGGACGCCGCCGCCTCGTCGATTATCACGGTTACGTCTGGATGTAGCTGAAGAGCGGATGCCGTGACCTGGGATGTCACAGGCCCCTCTATGAGGGCCGCCACGGCGTCAGCCTTCGACTCGCCGTTCGCCAGTAGTAGAATCTTCTTAGCCTCAAGTATTGTGCCGACACCCATGCTTAGGGCGTAGCGGGGGACATCCTCCTCCTTCTCGAAGAACCTAGCGTTGTCCTTTATCGTCTCCTCGGCTAGGGCGACGAGCCTCGTGCGGGAGGCTAGGGAGGAACCCGGCTCGTTGAACGCTATGTGGCCGTCGCGGCCGATCCCCAGTATCTGGAGGTCGATTCCCCCCGCCTTCTTTATCTCCTCCTCGTACTCTTTGCAGAAGGCATCCACGTCCTTAGCGAGTCCGTCGGGTATGTGTATCTTCTTCGGGTCGACGTTGACGTGGTTGAAGAGGTTCTCGAACATGTAGTAGTGGTAGCTCTGCGGATGGTCCGGGCCGAGCCCATAGTACTCGTCTAGGTTGAAGGTGGTTATCTTCGAGAAGTCTAGGCCTTCCTCCTTGTGCATCCGGATGAGCTCCTTGTACGTGCCGACAGGTGTGCCTCCGGTTGCGAAGCCAATCACGGAGTCCGGTTTCTCCTTTATCTGCTTCGCTATTATTCTGGCGGCTTCCTTACTCATCTCGTCGTAGTCTTTAGTAATTATCACCCTCATCTTGATCGACCTCTTATCTAACTTGAGGATTTCTAATCAGTTTTCCCTTCGCTCTGAGCTCTTATTCTTGATGGGCCAAGGGAGGCCATGAAGGGTCAAGTGGAAATGGCAACGGGGCACTGTCCTCATCGTCAGCAAAATCATATCGGAAGTAAAACTTATATCTTTCACTAGGATGGTTTAGTGGATGCGATTGACCTCGCTGTCTAAGTGGAGTCTAAGGATTCTTAAGGGAGGCTGGGGGGACGTAACGTGGATATAATGGAACGGTTTAAGAGAGAAGCGAGAAGAGATCCTAAAAGGATCGTTCTGCCCGAGGGAGAGGAAGAGAGGATCATTAAGGCCGCTGTAATCTCGACAAAAGAAGGAATTGCTCATCCCATTCTTCTGGGGGAAAGGAGCCGCATAATGAAAAAAGCTTCCGACTTAAATCTGGAGATCGAAAACATAGAGATCGTTAATCCCTCGTATTCTTCAAAATTAGAGAAATATGCGTCTCTGTATTGTAGGATAAGAAAAAGGAAGGGGGTTACGGAGAAATTAGCCAAGAGGATCCTCCAAAAAAACCTTTATTTCGGAGCGATGATGGTTCGAGCTGGGGACGCTGACGGAATGGTTGCTGGCGCGGCCAATCTTACGGCTAGCGTCATAAGGGCCGGTAGACTTATAGTAGGCCTCCAAAAGGGTGTTTCACTACCATCAAGCTTTTTCATCATGGATGTGCCGGGTTTTGTTGGGGGAGAGAATGGAGTTCTAATCTTTGCTGACGCCGCTGTAAATCCGGATCCCACTCCTTCTCAGCTGGCAGAAATCGCCATCTCATCCGCGAAAAGCGCTGAAATTCTACTTGGTTGGGAGCCTAGAGTTGCAATGCTATCTTTTTCCACGAAGGGGAGTGCCCACCACCCGTTGGTAGATAAGGTAGTTGAAGCTACGGAGATCGCAAAGAAGAGGGCTCCTCATTTGTTAATTGACGGAGAGCTTCAAGCGGATGCGGCAATCATTCCCGAAGTGGCAAGGAGAAAAATAAAGGAGAGTGATGTTGCTGGAAGAGCAAATATCCTAATTTTTCCTGACCTGAACGCAGCCAACATCGCATATAAGCTTGTTCAATATATGGGGAGGGCCAAGGCGTATGGGCCCATTCTTCAGGGCTTTTCTAAGCCCATAAGTGACCTGTCTAGAGGGGCAAGCGTGGAGGATATAGTGGGAGCCATCGCTATAGTCTGTGTAGAAGCTCAAAGGGGAATGAGCTGAAGATGAAGATTTTGGTCATAAATTGCGGGAGTTCCTCGATCAAATACCGATTTTCCGATATGAAAAATGAGGAAGAGCTGGCGGGGGAAATCGTGGAAAAGATTGGTGAGAACCGCTCCTTCTTTTCCCAACAGACAAAGAAGGGTAAAACGGAGAAAGAAGTTCCGGTTTCTAACAATCGTCAAGGTTCACAATTAATCATCCGTTGCCAACCTAGGCCAAAAGACTCAAAGAAAGCAAAACCTCCGTATAATGGTGTCTCCCTCTATTCTGTGCTACCGCGTAGAGAGGGGTAAGTTTGATTGTTGGAATTGGAGTAGACTTGGTTAGAATTGAGAGAATGCGAGCTGCTGTCAGCAGGAGAACCGAACGATTTCTAAAAAGAATATTCACCCAGCAAGAAATCGAAGACTGTTATCGTGAAAAGGATCCGTTTCCCCATCTATCCGCGAGGTTTGCAGCAAAAGAAGCGGTATTAAAGGCTTTTGGCTTGGGTTGGGGTCGAGGAATAAAGTGGACAGACATAGAAATAACAAAGGATGAATGGGGGGCACCAAGGGTGAATTTCTTCGGTCTACTAAAGGAAAAGGCAAGGGAAAAAGGGGTAAACCAGGTAATGTTAAGTCTTTCCCATGAGGATCAGTATGCTATTGCTTTTGTGTTGCTTACGGGTGGAGTGTGAACCATTACTCCGTACGTTATGCCGAACCTTTCTTCATCGCTATTTTTCGCTTGATGTAGTCGATGGCTTGACCAACGGTTATAATTCTTTCCGCTTCTTCGTCAGGAATTTCTATGTCAAATTCTTCCTCCATGGCCGCGATTAGTTCAACCTGATCTAATGATTCGAGCCCTAGATCGTCGGTGAAAACGGAGTCTCGGGTTATCTCTTCTTCATCGACCCCGAGTATATCAGCGATTATTTCTTTCACCCGTTTTTCAATCAACATGCCTCACCCCTCACATTTAATATTCTGCCTCTTGTTTTCTTCTCAACTTGGCCCTCGATCTTCTTATCAATTTTTCCCTTTCTTCTCTAGTTATCTCATACAACTCCTCATAAAGTTTGATTTCTTCCTCCGTTAAGGTCACCCCCCTTCGGCTCATGACCACCCTTGCGGTGTCAATCATCCTTCTGAGGCCCCATCCCTTACTAAACCTGTTTCTGAAATACCAACAGAAAGACGGAATAAACTTAGGTGTAGCCTCACCGCTTGCGAGGACGTTGCTCATGACGCCTATAACTGCTCCTGTATTTAGCAGGCAGCCGACGCTAGTTTTAGCGTGGTCGCCGATAAAGCAGCCAAGCTTCGTTTTGCCGGAATCAATAAACTTCCCCTTTATGTAAACTTGCACCGGGCTGTAATCGTTTTTTAGATCGCTATTCGTTGTCAGAGCGCCTAGGTTCACCCACTGGCCTATGTAAGCGTGCCCTATGAAGCCTAAATGCCTCTTGTTGGTGTAGCCTTGAATGATCGTCTCTTCCACTTCGCCTCCTATCCTGCAGACGTCTCCGAAGCTGCATCCCTCACGAATCTGGGCTCCCAAGATTCTGTTGTCCCTGCCGAGGTAGCTCGGCCCCTCAAGCCTCGAGATCGTCTGGACGTAGCTGTCCTCCCCTATGTAGATCGGGCCTCCTCTAACGTCTATCACGACGCCGGCCTCTATGAAGGCGCCTTTGGCCACGTAAAGGTTCTTCGGGTCTCCGTAGATCACGGCTCTCTCGTCGATCTCCCCTTCGGGTTCACCCTTAGCCACTATGCTGAACTCCTCCTTTATGAGTTCGCCGTTGTGCTCTATGAGGTCCCAGGGGTACTCCAGCAGTGTAAGGCCTTCGACCTCCTTGAACTCGGCTTTGCCTTTGAGGGTTAGGAGAGAATCCTTGGTCAGGGGAGTTAGGAAGAGGTCACCAAGTTCTCTGCAGAGCCCGCTCTTAAGGGAGATGAGGACGGGCTGTCCGTCCTGAAGAGCAACAACGTTCTTGCCGACGAATTGCTGGACGACTTCTTTGAGCCGCTCTGAGGGGAGCAATCTACCGTTCACGAAGACAGTGTCGTCATCCAAGGCGTCAACATCGTTGACTGGGGCTCCAAGCTTCCTTGCAAAGACCGGGGCCAAGTAGTCTCTTGTAAAGTAGACCTTCTTGGCTTCTGGGTAGACACGGCATATCTTCTTGTGGAGCTCGTCAATCCCGCACCTCAGATCGTAGACGGGTCTCGTGTAAGTTAGTGGTAAGAAGTTTTCGTATAGATCGTCCTCAAAGAAGGCTAGATTCATCCTCTTCACACCTTGACGATTAGAAGCGAATTTATAGCAAGTTTTTCTTAAAAGTCTTTCTGTTACTGTTAGAGACGTGACAACATAAGCTACATAAGCTAAAACGTTTTTAGGTTATGGAATCATTCTTTCAACGCGCTACGGTCCTATTTGACCAAAAAACGCACCTAAAGGGCTGGAAACTATTCCCGACGGGGAAACGAAAATTAAACATAACTTAACTCGAAAGAGATAGAAGGAGAGGAGAGAGGACATAGTTGAGAAGAATCCCCCAACGCTCCTAACCGGCCGATCATAAACCCTCACCTTAACAGTATCAACTGAGATGTGGCAACTTTGTTATCTCTCCTCCTTAAGCCATTATAGAATGGCGGTGTAGATCAACTTAACGTGCGGCCGGACTTGAACTTAGAGATGGTCTCGTCGATCCTCTTTCTGTTAAGGATTTTCATGACAGGCTCCATGGTGATGACGAAGTCCGCGATCTTAAATTTAAGCAGTCTTCTAAGGTCTTTTTCAGAGGGTTTCTCAAGGCGGAAGACAACGTTTCCATGCAGGAAGAACTCTAATCCAACCCTATGTTTAAGGTGGAAGGCCCTCTTATCGCATGGTTTAGAACATTTCTCGAGCCTCTTCTCTCCTAAGAAACGGGCGGTGTGGCATTTCCTTGTCAACGTGACGATGGCCAAGTAGAGGTATACGTTAACGTTGAACCCTTTCTCGGCTAGTTCAGCTAAAGAGTTGAAGCTTCTAGGTATCCAATCCACGTCTACGCCTCGTACTCCAAGCCCGCGGAAGAACTTTGCGGTCTCATCATAGTTGAGGTTCGTCTGGGAATAGAGCTCCTCCGACCGTCTTCTCCAGACTTTCGTGTAGATGACGAAGCCTGGATGACGGAGAAGTTCGCCGAGGCTGAAGTCCAGCCAAGGGCACCTCGCCGGCATGTAAACGAGCTGCCTTCCCAATATGGGCTTCAACCTCGGATAGGCGGTTAACACTCTAAGGGCGCCTAAGTCGTTGACGACCACGCTGACGTCTCCCGCGGCGTTGAGGAACTCGAAGTGCTCCTTCAACCTCCTCATGCCTTTATCCGTAACTCTAGGAGTCACGTAGACGAATTCCTTCCCGTATTTCTCAGCTATCTTGTACGCCTTCTGCAGCTCGGGGAGGCTCGGCATCTTGACCTCGCAGAACTCCGGGCCGAACCTGACCCTGTCGCATCGGCTCTTAGCCGCTTCCTTCAGTAGCCTTACACTGTCGGTCTGGACTGAGAACCTCAACTTCGAACCCTACTCTTAACTATGGAGGGCTCATACTTGTATGGAGCGTTAAGGAGAGGAGCGAAGAAGCATCGTTGAGGTTTGCAGAATGTATCCTGATAGAACCTGTGCAGGTTCTTGAGCCTAGACGTTTCGAGGTGGATGCGTCTCCGTTCTTTGGAAGCCTCTTGACGGATCAGAGATAAAGGTCCAAAGGCGTAGTTTAAATCTCTCCTCAACTCGCTGAGCAGCTTATGGAAGCTCTTCCGCTTCAATCTGCCGCCTTCACTCCATATCTTGTCTAGGAGTGTTCTGATAACTCTCGTCGCCGTCTCCTGCTTCAACACGTCGAGGAACCTCCCCACAATCTTTAGACCGGCGACTCCAGTTCGAATCAAGGCTGGAAGATGGCAGAGGCTGCAGATTGTGAAGGCGTCCATGATCGGCCACCTCCCCAAGTAACTCTTCGTGTTCACGTCGTAGATGTCGTAGAGGAACCTGCATGGAGTTAAGGCTGGAACAAACCGTCCGCCGGAACTCATCGTCTTCAGTTCACTGCTAGCCTTCCAGAACTTTGTTGTTCCAAAGTGGTAAAGGTAGCAGTTCCCGTTAATATTCGAGCATCCGCCGTAGTAACAGAAGACCTCGATGTCAACCTTGCTGTTCCTAACGATCTCTGATATCTCGTCGAGGGTTAGGTGCCTCTCCAGAACAACCCTGCTGAACCCTAAACCTCTCAGGAACTCGACGGTTTCGCTGTTCATCGAGACGAAGTATGTGCTCGCGATGAGCTGGACATCCGCGCCCATCTCCTTCACGACCGACAACACCCCCACGTCGCCTATGATCAACCCGTCTACTTCCTTCTCGACGATCGAGGCGACATGATTCTTCATCTCCTTCTCCAACTTGTCGGACATGAAGGGCTCGTTGACGACGACGATCACCTTTACGCCTTCGTCATGCGCATACTTCACGATCTTCTCGAGCTCGCTGTATGAGGGGAGCTGAGCTGAACTCTTACCTGGACCACGATACAGAATGAATGAACGATACTTTGTGGGTAGAGCTACGCCGCAGTACACCTCGTCGGCTCCGGCAGATATCACCCTAGAGGCTCCCTCAAGAGAGTTGACCGGAGCCATTATCTTAGGCTTCGACCTATTCAAAGGGATCGCCCTCGCCCTTCATCGCTTCCTTAAAGACGCGGTTAAGATCGTCCTCTGCGCCGGAACTTTAGGACCAAAACTACTATTACTATCGCTACGATGCCTCCTACCGCAGCCTCGAAGATGGGGAACTTCCTCTGATGCGCCGTGAATGAGTACCAACCCGTAGAGTATGGCGCATAATTCTCGGTTCCGTCCCAGTACGCCCTAACCGCCCACTCACCGAAGGTAGACGGCTTATACACGATGGAGAATGTTCCATCAGGCTTCGTGATCGCGGATTTAATCTCGGAATAACCCAGTTCAGCTGGGGTGTCGAATTCGAGGATCACCGGCATGCCTCCAAGCGGGACCTCTGAGTCGTTTACGATCGCCACGAGTCTGCCGCTGATCTCCAAGGTCTCTCCTACGGTGAGTTCTGTCCTCGACAGGGTTATGTATATTCTGGTCAGGATTATGGGTGGGAGGACCGTGAAGTTCACCATGTCTGTGGTGTCGCCGTAATACTCATTGTTTCCAGGCCACGAAGCGTATACGCGCCACACACCCTCCATGTCAGGCGTGAAGGTATAACTGTAGTAAGAGCCCCATCCAGTCACCTCAGTCCACGTAAAACGTTGGAAAGATGTGCCATCAGGCCTGATGAAGGTCAAGGTCACAGGAACCTCTATATAAGGTGTGATGTCCCCAGAAATCGTCACGTTGAGGCCCAGATTAACCTCCTGAGGGCTGACATTGCAGGTGAGGGTTGTAGACTGCTTCTCAGCGGTTACCGGATTGGAGACCGCCCCGAAGGAGACGGCGGCCGCGGAAGCCATCAACAGAATTGTGAAAAACGCTTTGACGGACCGATCCGAGACCCGCACTTCTCTTCCTCCATCTAAACGAAGATTTAAACTGAAACGCTGACAGCAGACATAACTCTAAAAGGTTTCAAGCTCTAATAAGTCTTTCGGCGGCTTAATACCATCATTTCCTCCTTAATTTTCTGCTTTGTTACATTACAGGATTACAACGGGGATCCGCGCGCATATGATGTGAATAATTCCTGAAGCATCATTTCTCAGCTCTCCTGTTGAGGCTTCAAGTTTGGGGCTTTATCAATGATAGACGCATAGAATTGAGTATTACAGCTAATGACAATCCCATGTCTCCCGCTGCTACCGCAAGCCAGAGCGTTATAAGCCCGGGGAAAACCAGAACCGCAAAACTTCCCTTTATCAATATAGACGCCAAAACGTTCTCCTTAACTATCTCTAGGGTCTTCTTACTCAACTCGATCAAGTACGGCAGCTTAGAGAGGTCATCCTGCATTAATACGATGTCGGCGCTCTCCAAGCTGACTTCACTGCCTATGGCGCCCATCGCTATGCCCACGCTTGCTCTAGCCAAGGCTGGAGCGTCATTAACACCATCGCCGACCATCGCCACATGTTTATACTTCTTCAACAACTCCTTTATCATGTTCACTTTGTCCTCGGGTAATAGTTCTGCTCGATACTCAGTGATGCCTATCCTGTCCGCTATCGCCTTCGCCGTTCTCTCATTATCCCCAGTGATCATCACCGTTTTTATCTTCCTTCTCCTCAGTTCATTCATCGTTTCGATGGTTGTGTCCCTAATCTTGTCCATGACCGCGATCAGCCCAATTACCTCCCCCTCTTCTCCAACAAAAACCACAGTCTTCCCTTCATTCCCGAGTTTCCAAGCTTTCTCCCTTGGGAAACCTGCGGGCAACTCCTTAAACAATCTTCTGTTGCCTACGTAGTATCTCTGTCCATCAATTTTGCCTGTTACCCCCTTGCCGGCAATGGCCCTGAAATCGTCGACCATTCTTAATTCAACACCTTCTCCTTTAGCCTTCTCAACTACGGCCCTAGCTATAGGATGTTCAGATAAAGCCTCAAGAGAGGCCGCTATACTCAATATCTCTCCTCTGGAATGGCCAAAGGACACTATGTCCGTTGCCTCCAGTCTTCCTTCAGTTAATGTCCCAGTCTTGTCAAACGCGAAAACATTCACCTTGTTGACCTCCTCTACGTAAGCGCTTCCTTTTATAAGTACGCCGTTTCTCGCCGCACTTGTGATTCCTGAGACCATGGCCACCGGCGTCGATATGGCTAAAGCGCATGGACAGGACACCACTAACAGAACCAGCGCCTTGTAAAGCCACTCATTAAAGGGTTGACCGAACACAAATGTAGGGATTATCGCTACACCGAACGCTAAAAGCATAACGGAAGGAGTATAATACTTGGAGAACCTGTCTATGAACTTTTCGGTCGGCGACTTCATTCTCTGGGCTTCCTCAACGAGCTTAACGATCTTAGAGAGCAGAGTCTCATCCGACCGCTTGGTTACCCTAACCTCAAGGAAGCCATCATTGTTGATCGTCCCAGCATAAACCAAATCGTCGACCTGCTTCGTCACGGGCATAGATTCACCAGTTATGGGGGCTTGATTAACCGTTGAAACACCTCTGATAACCCGGCCGTCTAAAGGTATCTTCTCCCCCGGTCTAACGACAATCACATCGTTCACATTAACCTCACTTAAGGGAACCTCTACTTCTTCCCCGCCCCTCTTTACGGTGGCGACTTCTGGAGCAAGCTTCATCAAAGACTCAATAGACCTCCTAGCCCTCTCCGCCGCGTAGCCTTCCAGAGATTCAGCCACGTAAAAGAGGAAGATTACGGCCGCTCCCTCTTCCTCGTGGCCGATGAAGAAACTGCCCACAGCCGCCATCATTATCAGGAGGTCGATGCTCAATCTTTTACGGAATATCAGGAGGAAGAGCCCTTCCCTAACTATGCTGTACCCCGAGATTACGGCTGTGGCGAGGAAAAGAAGTTCTGCAGGCAGTTCCCACTTCAAGATAAACTTGAAGATTAAACCTACAGAGAGCAGAATGGCCGAGAAGATTATGAAGGTTACTCTCTTCTTCACTCCGTCACCTCCCTCTCCCGAGGATTCAACGTTGCATGCAGGGCAGTTTCTCTCAACCCCCACGTTATTTCTATGCAACCTGAACACCTTGATGACGATCCGTTCCAGTTAAAATTTGGAACTCTCCTTTATTAATTGAATGCTAATAAATTTCTAATTTTAGATAAATTTTATTAATTTTACACTAGATTTTTATTAAATACGGCAATCACAATCGTGCGCATTCTTCTCGCTTAGGGCTTATGGTCACGGCTCTATCCGACGCTCTCAAGCGAAACCTAACTTTAAAACTGTGTTATACATCCGCTTAATTGATGAGCCTTGAGGGTCAAGGTTAGTATTTCACAACACTGCGTGAGCTAGCCGAAAAGCCTGAAGAAGGGTTAGAGATGGAGTGTGGAAGCACCTTAGCC
>LUCD01000117.1 GCA_001593925.1 Candidatus Bathyarchaeota archaeon B26-1 | reverse complement strand
TTTTTTAACTCTAACTGCACAAGGTTTCCAAACGGGTTAAGCCGCTGCTAGAAGGTCGCTACATCATAGCTTGGCTGTATTTTGGTCATGGGTCGCAACGATTATGGTTATCCCATGCCTACTATTTGCCTCGGCTAGGAGCTTAACTGTTTCCGCTCCGTCTTTGGGTCTAGTCTCCGGTAGGCTCGTCGCAGAGGAGCAGAACAGGCTCATTCAGGAAGGCTCTCTGGCTATGGCTACCCCCCTCCACTACTCACCGCTAGAGAGCCGGTTGGGAAAATGGGTGGGCCTCTCCTCCAACCCTAACAATTCTCGCTTATAAAATTTTAAAAGCGATGGGAGCATAAGGTCTCTTTTGGGGGATTGCCGGATTTGAAGTTTTCGGAAGAGAATCCGAGAGGGAACGGGATGATCTGGGCCTACCTAATACATCTCAGCTATAATATGTGGGCTGACCGGGAGGTTCCTGGGAGGGAGTATTACAGTGCTAAGCCCTACCTGCGCTTCGATGACGGATTATGGAGCGACCTCCTTGAAAGGATGGCCGATGTGGGTATAAACATGCTTGTTATAGACCTTGGTGATGGGGTTAAGTATGAGAGCCACCCGGAGATCGCTGTACATAACGCTTGGACTGTAAGTCGGCTCAAGGAGGAACTGTCTAGGATAAGAGAGCTGGGAATCGAGCCGATTCCAAAGTTGAATTTCTCAACCGCCCATGATACTTGGCTCGGCCCATACTCCAGATGCGTATCCACAGACACCTACTACGAGGTCTGTAGAGACCTGATACATGAGGTCATCGAGATATTCGATAAACCAAGGTTCTTCCATCTTGGCATGGATGAGGAGACGGCTCAACACCAAAAGGAGTACCGCTACGTCGTAATCCGCCAATACGACCTCTGGTGGCATGACCTCTACTTCCTCGTAAGGGAGGTGGAGAAGAGAGGTGTAAGACCATGGATATGGTCAGACCGTCTCTGGAGGCATCCGGACGAGTTCTTCGAGAAGATGCCCAAGTCCGTTCTCCAGAGCAACTGGTACTACGGCTCCGAGTTCAGCGAGGACGTAACCTACGTGAAGGCTTACCTCGACCTAGAAGAACATGGATACGACCAGATACCAACCGGCAGCACATGGAGCTTCCCAGAGAACTTCCAAAAGACGGTCTCGTACTGCATGGAGCATATCGCCCCTGAGCGGTTACTGGGTTTCCTACAGACCGTCTGGAAACCGACACTGGAGGCCTGTCGGAGAGACCATATAGAGGCCATCGAGATCGTTGGCAAGGCCATCGAAGGGGTGAAGGGGAAGTAGGATAGGGTCCCCTAAGTGCATTCTTCTCAAACCCTCTTTTATACGGATGCGTAAATCGGGTGTGAAGGAATATTTAGACTTAACCTCTAACGATAACGCCGATGGGGGATATATCCAAGTCCGGTTCTGAAATTAATCAGCATAAACGCCCTCCCTCTCAGTTAAGGGACATAAAATTGTTTCCAATGCGTAGGAAAGGTTGGTCAAGGCTTTTTCTCAGAAACATAAGCCTGTTCCGTTTAAAATTAGGGTAATCCTTGCTTCGCTCTTGTATAAGAAATACTCCAAGGTTTTCATAGCAGCTAAAGTCATACTTCAACTATAACAGAAAAGAAAGAATTAAACGGTTAACAGTCTACTTGATTTTCTCCAGTACTATCGCGGGGCAGACCCTAGTAACCCCTTGATACGCTCTATAGATTCAACGAACCTAGTTAGCTCCTCCGTGTTCCTGAACCAGCACTCGATCAAAATCATGTGGTCGCCGCTCGAGGAGTATAGACTGACAACCTCGTCCATCCCCTTAAGCCTCTCCAAGGTTGAGATATAATGTTCAGGTTTAGTATCGACTCCTATGAAGGCGTTGACCTCAAAACCTATCTTCTTTTGTACTTCTTTATAACGCCGTTCCTCTCGAGCTTTTTTATCCTCTTCCTAACAGCGGTCTCACTAACCCCTAAAGCACTCGCTATCCTCAAGAATGGGGTTCTAGAGCTCTCCATCAGAATCTTGAGCAACTCAAAGTTTGAAATTCGAACCATAACTTTATATTAACATCACTAATCACTAAATATATCTGGGTTTTGAACCCATATGAGTGTGGATGTGAAAACATGACGGAATTCTCAGCTAGCAAGTTTCTACTAAGAGTGAACAAGGCTCAAACAATGAGAGGAACCATAAACTTTCCGGGGAGACTAAACACGGTCAGACTGTCAGAGCAGAATTGAAATGCAAAGTGGAGGGAATTAGATTGAATGAGACGATCAAGAACCTAGTTAAAGCCTTCATAGGTGAAAGCCAAGCTAGAAACCGTTATAGCTTCTATGCGAGCGTAGCGAAGAAGGAGGGCTTCGAGCAGATCGCCGAGATATTCCGCATAACGGCGGAGAACGAGAAAGAGCACGCAAGCACGCTCTTCAAGCTCATCAACGAACTGAAGAAGGAAAAGGGAGAAGAACTGGACGAGATCAAGGTTGAGGCAGTAGCCCCAACGGTCCTCGGCGACACAGCGCAAAACCTCAAAGCCGCCATAGCCGGAGAAAACCATGAACACACAAAGATGTATCCGGAGTTCGCTGACGTGGCTGAGAGAGAAGGTTACCCTGAGATAGCGGCAAGGCTGAGGGCTATAGCCAAAGCGGAAGAACACCACGAGGAAAGGTATAGGAAGCTCCTCAGAGAGGTTGAGGCTGGAACTGTCTTCAAGAAGGATAGGGAGGTCTGGTGGGTCTGCAGGGAATGCGGGTACATCCACTACGGGAAGGAACCGCCTGAGAGGTGTCCATCCTGCAACCACCCGAGGAGCTACTTCCAGCTCAAATGTGAAGAGTACTGAAGGCCAAAGATGGGAACCGGGATGACAGAGCTGAGACAGGTGTACAGATGCAACATCTGCGGGAACATGGTGGAGGTTCTACATAGCGGGGTTGGGACACTCGTGTGCTGTGGGCAACCCATGGAACTACCTGAAGCGAAGACCGAGGACGTTGGGATGGAGAAGCACGTCCCAGTTATAAAGAGAACCGATGGAACGGTAAAGGTTGAGGTCGGCTCCACACCCCACCCAATGGAGGAGAGCCATCACATAGAATGGATAGAAATCCTAGCTGAGGAGCGGGTTTACCGGAGATACTTGAAGCCCGGCGATAAACCCGAGGCAGAGTTCAGGGTTGAAGCCGGGGAGATCAAGGCTAGAGGTTACTGCAACATACACGGTCTCTGGGAATCCATGTGATCCCGCGAATCCGAGGCTTACAGAACTATCTTCTCATTCCTCTCTTCTTTTTTGTGGTCGAGTTCCAGCGGACGGTGTTGAATATTTATCTGCTTCTCGGTTTGGCTATTATCTCCCTTATGGTCATGTCGAAGAGGTCTTTGGAGTTGGCTGGGCGGATCACTATGGCTGTGTCGGCTCCTCTCCCCGTCCCGGCTATGCTTATTACGTCCCTGTCAACCGGGATCAGCCCGGCGTCGGCCGCCATGGCCACTATCTCGACGGCGACCTTCATCCCTTCACCGAAGAGCCTCAAGGTGTGAGCGATTATCTCGGTTGGATAGGCGGTTCCCAGCTTCTTCAGTATAGCCCTCTCCACATTCATGAATGCGTGGGTTCCAGTGAAGACCTTGCCCCCGTTCTCCTCTATCAGCCTACGGTTCTCATCGGTTAGCTCTTGGTAGCCGGGCTTCCTGAAGCCCGTATGATGCGTGACCACTACAACGTTGAAACCTTTAAAAATCTTAACGGCTTTGACGCCGGTCTCGCCTCTAGTGGACGCCACAACTATATCCTTCACACCGAGCTCCTCAGCCCTCTCCTTGGCCAACCTTAGAACTTCGTCGGTGTTCCCCTCACCTGGACCATCAAAATAAGCTACGATCCTTCTACAGCCAGCCATAAACGCCACCACCAAAACTTTTAGACATGGAAGCCCTTAAAAGATTTTTCAGTTACCGATACCGGTTTGGCTGTCTGAATGGACTTGGAGTTTCAACTCTATAGTTGGCACGTCGCGGTGGGAATAAAGATTAAATCACAAGAAGGCTCTAAAGGAAAGCGAATCTTGGAGATAGCTGGAGAATGGTTAAGAGCCTAGAGACGAGAGATAACGTCTCGTCCTTCGTCAACAGGTGGAGACAACTCTTCCTTGACAACTTCATAATTGAAAGCATGTTCGGAGAAATTTATCGAACAGTAAAGCAACCTCTAAAGGATGAGAAGGAACCCGATCCTACGCCCGGAGTATCCTTGGGAGGGCAGAATCATTGTCCCCTCGACCGTGATCTTCGACGATGAGGAAGAGATATTCAAGATGTGGTATCAGACGGTGCGTCCCGTCCCCGAGAAGTATAGGGGAGAGTCCTTCTGGGGGGTCTGCGGGAGCATATGCTACGCAACCTCTAAAGATGGAGTTGAATGGGAGAAACCCTTCCTCAACATAGTGGAGTTTGAAGGCAGTAAGAGGAACAACATCGTTTACGATTCTCCCCGTCACTACATAGACTACGCCTCGATCATAAAGGACTTAGACGAGACAGACCCCGAGAAACGGTATAAGATGACGGTCTTCATCGGAGAGAGTAAGACTCGGAGGGGGCTCCGCTACTTCTACTCCCCCGACGGCGTCAACTGGAAGGGAGGAATCCAGCTCGGCGTCTACCCATGCGACGATACCACGACGTTCCTCCGCGACCCGGTGACGAAGCGGTACCTGATCTACACCAAACGCCACGATCCGAGACGGGTCAGAGTCCTCTCAGAGAGCGACGATCTGATACACTGGACGCCGCCTAAGGTGTTCCTCGAACCGGACGGACAGGACCCCTGGGACGTCCATCTATACTTCCTATCCGTCGACTATTATGAGGGCGTCTACCTGGGATTATTGGGTATCTACCACACGGACCCAAACCAAGACACAATCGACGTCCAGCTGGCGATGAGCAGGAATGGACGGATGTGGGAACGCGTGGGAGAACGGAGCACATTCATACCTTTAGGCCCTAAAGGCAGCTTCGACGAAGCCATCATATATATTCCGTCCCACCCAATGGTCCTCCATGGAGACGAGATAATCATATACTATGGAGGGATGTGTGAGAAGCATGAAAGCGGGATTGAGCGCCAGAGAGGAGCCATTGGACGGGCGGTCCTACGAAGAGATGGCTTCGTCTCGTTGGAGTCGAGATACGGCTCCGGAGGGTTCACAACGAAGCCCTTCATCCCCGAAGGTAGCCGACGGCTCCTCATCAACGCGAAAACCCAAAGGGACGGAACAGTTACAGCCGAGATATTGGATGAGAAGGGCGAAGTGATCCCTGGATTCAGCCGGGACGATTCGATCCCCTTTAAGGGAGACTCCGTCCACCACCCGCTGAGATGGAGAAACAAGAAAAACCTAACAGAACTCTCCGGAAAGACCATCAAGATAAGGTTCTACCTAGAGAGGGCCGAACTATACGCTTTCTCCTTAATCTAATGGAGGAGAACCCTAGAAGCGTGGGGCAACAGCCATCTCCAAGTGAGCTCCCGGCGCAACCCGACAACCCTTTTCCGGCCATTAACGGCTCTAAAAATAGCTGAGATATTTTTGGCCGGTGAAGAGATGCCGCTCATGTTCCAACCTTCAAGCTTTTCGGATGGAAGCCAAGGATGCCATATCTCCAATGGAACCTTACTCCCTTCCAGAAGACCCAAGGTTCAGCCGGCTCATCAAGCGTTATCGTCAAAGTTTTTTCTGGGCGGACACAGACCCGAAGGAATCCCTGACAGTCCAGTAACCGCCAGAAGAATGACCAAAAATGTGGATAGTCCCCTCGTCAATCCGGTTCCTCACAAAAATTTAAGCGAATATTATTTCTGGCCATACATGCGTGGTGAATGTGAGAAGAGTGTTGAAGCTGGGTTATAAGGTTTAGGTGTTGCCTCCGTTTTTGGTAGGAGAGAACCTAAACCCCTAGAGAGTAAAAATATTAAAATTTTATTGTCTTTATTATGTTGCGGAGGGGGTTCGGAGCCCCGAGGCGATATGCCGTTGTCTGACCCGGCGTACAGCTGAGAGGCTTCGAGCTCCCTCCGCTAAGAGGCTTGTAGGATCATCCTCCGCATCTGAGCGTTTCCAATCTAATTAGTGGCATGAGTATCCGTCCGTAGCGATTCTTTGGAATAACAAAATTTATTAAGGGTGTGGTTTAAATTGGCTTTGTTACGGTGATGGAACTTGGCGAGTAAGGATCAAGTGATCGGGGCGTTAATCTTCCTCGTTTGCGTGGTTGTAGCCATCGGATACGTGGTTATACTCGTCGCACCCAGTACTGTCGAGTTCCTGTTACCTTGGGTCGCTTGGAATCCGGAGAGTGTACGGTTCTGGGCGGTCGCCATCGTCGTGCTCATCGCCTTCTTGGCGATAATGTTCATTGGAGCTTGGATAGGGTGGACTATGGCTACGACTCCTCCGCCGAAGCCTATAGAGGAGCTTGAGCTCGAAGAGGAGGAAGGGGAGGAGAAGAAAGAGGAAGAGAAACCATCGGAAGAGGCAAAGGCAGAGGAAGAAGAGAAAGAGGACTAAATCCTTGACACCCTCCGTAGCCCCTATTGTTTTTGGTTCCTAAGGAGACGAAGGTGGGATGGGCGGGGTTAAAGGTGTAGTCCTATGCGGAGGCCCTGGAAAAAGGCTTAGGCCGATCACATATTACTTCCAGAAGGCCATAATCCCCATAGGGAAGAGGCAGAAACCCTTAATGGAGTACGTTGTTAGGCTTCTCAAACATCACGGAATAACCGACCTAGTCTTCCTCGTCGATTACAAGGCTGAGCAGATCGTGAACTACTTCGGCGAAGGCTCCAGATTCGACGTGAAGATAACCTACGTCTACGACGACCCCAAGTTTAAGGGAACCGCCGGTTCACTGCTCAACGCCTACAAGAAGGGAGCCTTAAGCGAAGACGACCTCCTCCTCATATATTACGGGGACATCCTAACGAACATAAACCTAAGCGAACTCTTAGCCCGCCACGAGGAGAAGTCCGCAACCTCAACCGTGGCCCTAGCTCAAGGGTTCACCGTGAGGGTAGGCGTAGCTAACCTTGAAGACGACGGGAGGATCACAGGGTTCCAAGAGAAGCCTCGGCTCAAGAAGCCCGTAAGCATCGGAATCCTAACCTTGGAAGGAGACTCGCTGAAAGAGATCGAAGCCCTGAAGGGAGGGAAAACCCAGC
>LUCD01000116.1 GCA_001593925.1 Candidatus Bathyarchaeota archaeon B26-1 | reverse complement strand
CCCCTTCTGCTTGAGCCATTCAGGTATAATCACGGTTGTTCCTTTATCCTCTTTATTAGTTCGAGGTCTTTCATGATCCTTTCGACTCGCCATTCTGATGGAACTGTCTAAGTAAAAGTGAAAATGAGTTAATTTTAATATTAGTAAAATTTAAATGCATTCATAATTACTAATGTTAAATATGCCATGTGAGAATAAAATATTCCCAAGAGATATCCTGCCCGATCTGATGAGGTGGCTGGATAGAAGAGAGGCATACGCCATTAAAGGCCCCAGACAGTCTGGAAAGACGACTATCTTGAAGATCATACAGAAGAGATTGGAGGGAGAGAACGTTGTTTTCATGAACTTTGAGGACCCGGATGTTCTTGAAGCGTTTGAAGCGAATCCAAAAGAGTATGTTAAGAGTTTCATGCTGAAGGAGGGCCGATACTATTTTCTGATGGATGAGTACCACTATGTGAAAGAGCCTGGAAAAAAGTTGAAGTTACTTTATGATACTCTGGAGAATGCAAAGTTCATCGTTACGGGAAGCTCGTCTCTTGAGCTTAGCGGCGCTATGGCAAAGTTCTTGGTTGGAAGAGTCTTCTTCTTTGAGCTCTTTCCATTCAGTTTTCACGAGTTTTTGGTTGCGAGAGACCGGAGGCTTGCTAGGATTTATGAGGAGAGGAACAACCGTATTAGGAAGTTTCTGACCGGTGGAGAGTTTTTCGTTGAGAAAGATATTTTCCTGAAGGAATTCGTCCCTCTACTTAATGAGTACTTAACATTTGGCGGTTATCCAGCCGTGATTAAGGCGAGAGACAACAAAACTAAAAGATTTATCCTAAAGAATATCTATGATACTTACATATCGAAGGATGTTATAGAATTCCTGAAGGTTACGGACGCCTTCAAATATAGATGCGTTGTGAGGGCTCTAGCAACCTTGATCGGAAGATTATTGAACTACACAGAACTCTGCTCCACATGCCAAAGCTATTACAAAGAAGTGAAGCGAATAATCTCCATTCTATCTGAAACCTACATCATCAAGACGGTAAGACCGTTTTACCGGAACCCCATCACAGAGTTGAAGAAGAATCCTAAAGTATACTTCTTCGACTTAGGCCTCAGAAACCATATCATCGGAAACTTCAGTCCATTAGAAAAGAGAACAGATGCTGGAGCTATAATCGAGAACTTCGTCTTCCTAAGCTTGAGAAACAGCTTTCCAGACAGAACAATAAACTACTGGAGAACCATAGCAAAGGCAGAGGTTGACTTTATTCTCAAGTTGAACGAAGAAGTAATCCCAATAGAGGTGAAGTATCAAACATTCAAGAAGCCAAAGATTTCAAAGAGCTTGAGGAGTTTCATCAAGACGTACAAACCGAAAAGGGCACTAGTAGTTACAAAGGATTTCTGGGGTAAAGAAAAGATTGAAGATGCAACCATCATGTTCACTCCGGCCTGTTACCTATAATTTTGCTCGGTACAATCTGTTGTGACCCTCTACCCTTCTCACTTATGGGGGCGAAGAAGCCCAGATGTCGAGAAGTCTACAGGATACTGCCAACCTCAACGGAACCTCAAAACTATCCACAAACCTGCTCCAAAAACAGCTAAGTGCAGAAGCGTGCTGACCACCGCTCATTTGGGCATCCTCCAAAATCTTATAAGATTCTCAAGACGATATATTGCCGATTTAGGGAGGTGATATCTTGCCTTTAGTCATGATGTTTTTTGGGAAAGGGGCTCTTTCAGACGAGCAAAAGGCAGAATTGTCGAGGAAGGTCACCGACCTGATCGTGAAGGAGGCGAAGCAGCCACAACACTATACGTGGGTGATAATCAATGAGGTTCCGGCGGAGAACTGGATGGTTGATAGGCTAACACTTCCAGAACTCAAGGCAAAGCTTATGGCGGAGAAGAAGAAATGTCAACAGTAGAAGAGTTGCAGGAAAAGGCCGTAAGATACTTCTGTGATCGACCAAGCAACTTTCCGAAAGGACGGCCATACAACTGCTGCGAGAGCGTCCTACTCGCCTTAAAAGACCATCTAGGCGTAGAGTCGGACATTATCCCAAAGATAGGAACGGGTATAGGTGCCGGGGTCTCATTAAACGGTCTGCTATGTGGATCCATCTCCAGCGTAGCCATAGCCATCGGCTTGAAGTATGGCAGAACAAGAGCTGAGGAAGACCCTCAGCCAATATGGCGTATGGTCGACAAGTACGTAGCTGAGTTCAAGGAAAAGTTTGGCCACGTAAACTGCAGGCAGCTGACTGGCCTAGACCTGAAGACCAAAGAGGGCTTGAAAGAATACTTCGAAAAGGTTCACGACTACGCATGCGCGGCAAGAATAAGGTTCGCTGTCAAAAAAGCCTTAGAAATACTCCAGAAATAAGCGTCGTCCCTTCCCTCCTTTACAAAACGCCTCTCAGTAGGTTATTACGAAAGCTAATGTGCTCTCCTTGGCCCCATGTTAAGCGGCTTCACGAACCATCTTCTCAGATTCGCAGACATCCCTATTCTCTTCAATAACTCACGTGGAAAGGAGACGAAAACAGCTTCTGAAGAAAGGAAGGAACCTGAAATGAAACCCTTCCATGGAAGGTATAGAGAGGAGAGGCTCCTATAGATCAAAGCCGCCGCTACGATCTACATATTTTTGAATGACGATCCACCCAAAAGGGGATACCCCCTCTACTTTTTCAGAGCGGAGGAACGACGCCCTGCTCTACAGCCCACTCATGAGTCTTAAGGCCGATCTTTAAAAGGTATTCCAACGAAGGTTGAGCGTTTCTCCCGGCCCCGCATCCGCTCTATATGATTAAATAAATCCTTGTCGATTGTGATGCAGACAGCGCCTCGGAGACATCAGCCAAGAAGAGATCGTAGCCGAAGGCTTCAAAACCCTCGAAGAATTTAAGGCCGCCTAGATAGAGATCACTGGAGAGTGGAACCCCGAAGAGACCGTAACGGCCTACGAGTTCCGTCTCCTCCCAAAGCCTCCAGAAGGCCCAAGCCTTCTGAGGCGGGAAGGACCAAGCGAGGACGACCCGATGAAACAGCCGTAAGGAGGAAGAAGATGCCGAAGCCAGGATACACCCAGATCATCGTGAAGGCTGAGGTCCGCCGCCGGCTCCAAGAACTCGCTAGGATTCAAGGCTACCGAACCGTCAACAGCCTCCTCGAAGCCATACTCCACAGCAGGGTTAACCCCGCCATGCGGAACGACGGTCACTACCATCCAGAAATAGAGCCAATTTTAAACCCTTTTCAAAAACAAACCAAAATTTTGGCGGACCCGGTGGGACTTGAACCCACGACCTCTGGCTCCGCAGGCCAGCGTCCTAGTCCAAGCTAGACGACGGGTCCCAAGAAGAGACTACTACACTCCACCAATATAACCTCCACGCTTGAACCTAAACGTGTCACCTTCATCCTCCTGAACAGTTTAACACCATCCGTACAGCCACGTACTCAAACCTGCCTCGATCAATTTTTTAGCTTAAAGCTGGAGCGAGACCATACTTTCAAGGAGGGGTAGGAGAAGCAATAAACTGTCACCCCTCTTATGGGATTTCTGTTTGAGACATCTCCCGGCAAAACAACGCCCCAAAAACAATAAACACAAAGAGGCTTATTAACCCTTTAAACCAGAAAAACCTCCCTACACGTAAATAACGGCCACATCAACCCTCAAAGCAGGCTTCAAAGCATGCCGCGGATTACTCGCCAAATGCACAGTATTAACCTGCAAGTCCAAGAGCAGAATAGTCTTCTTGCCGGCTCTCACCTCGAAGACCGGCGTAATGAACATCAACTTCTCGCTTGGCACACTCACCCCGATCACCCGACCGTCCTCTAAGGTCGCGTTCGTATACGCCAAACCACCAACAATATGCATTCTCACCATCTGGTACCTCCCAGGCTTGAGCTCCCCAAAAGCCGCATCGATGGAGCTGTTAGAGAGCCGAAGCAGATCGAAGGAGACCCTCCCACCCGGAATCCCCACCTTAACCCAGCCCCCACCCACCTCCTTCACCTCAAAGCTATCGATCGTAATATTGAGATGCTTCAGGTCCGCCGGGGCGTCGGTTATCTTGATTAGGAGAACCCCGCTCTCCGGTTGCAGAGGCAAAAAGAACGTCGGGATTATCGTTACAGCTACGATTACCAAGGCGGCTAGGAGGACCCCAGCCGCGCCGGAAGCGACTAACCTCCTAACGTCGTAGGCCAGCCCGCCTCCCCCACCTAACCACCAATAAACCTAATTTTATACCCTTCATAAAAAAGGGGGTAGATTTACCATCGGCTCCTTCCCCTTCTTCACCTTCTCCTAGCTAGGATCACGGCGATGACTATCGCAGCTACCACCAAAGCGATTAAGGCGTAGGTTGTCCGCCTCAACTGTCAGTGAGAGGGTCTCCGTGTCGGGTGTGTAGCCGTCCTTCTCCGCCGTTATGGTGATGGTGTATACATCCGGCTCAAGGGTTGAGGTATCTATTGTTCCCTGGTAGTTCCCGTTCCCTAAATCCGTCAGGGTTATCGTCGTATCTCCTACAGTGGCGGTTACGGTTGCTCCGGCGACCGGGTTGTTCGCGTCGTCCTCCACCGTGGCTGAGATTGTCACCGTGTCTCCTTGGGTAACGGTCTCCTCGGAGAGTTGAGCGTCGGTTATCTGTAGCGGCACAACCTCCACCACTGTCCAGACGGAGAAATGCGTCGTGTTGGCGACTAGGTAGCCTTCAGAGTCGATTAGGCTGTCCACTAGGACCCACCTTGAACCGTCCCAGTAAGCCCAGGAGAGCCTCGGGACCGAGATGTCCCTGCCGAGGGTGGCTTCCAAGGAAGCTTCGTCTATGTAAAGCTTTAGGGTGGCTTCGAGGGTAACGGTCTCGTTCGGTTCTATGTTCAGGTAGAAGTCGATGTCGTTGTCCAGGATTGTGACGTCGGCCGGAGGCGAGACGGTCACGTTAATGGTTAAACTTAACGTTTCCCCTGGTACTAGGCTCAGTGAGAAGTAGTGCATCACGACCTTGGAGTCCACGGTTATTTTCAGGTCGACGTTCTTGCCGGAGTTAACGATCATCACTAGGTTCTGGAAGAGTAGGGCCACCGATCTGTTGGCTGATACCCTTACGCTGAGGTCGATGGGGATTCGGTCTAGGTAGTCTTGCAGCTCGTCGAACGTCGGAACTTCTTCGGGGACGGGTATTGACTTCACCCCCAAGGTCGGGTCATGGATCAGGCTTCTATCCTTGAAGTTGGGGTAGCATATGTAGACGTTCACTCTTCTGCCCGTCATGTTGAAGGAGCTCGTCACGTTCACGGTCTCGGTCTCGTCGCCGTTGTAGATTGTGGCGTTGCTGAGCCACCTGAAGTATCCCCTAC
>LUCD01000003.1 GCA_001593925.1 Candidatus Bathyarchaeota archaeon B26-1 | reverse complement strand
GAGAACTTTTTAAATATATCGAGAAGATAGAGGGATAGCCATACTTAAATAACCTTCCATTTTATCCCGATCTTGCTGAGAGCATAGCCGATCTCTCTCAGGTAATCCCCATACGCTATCATCCAATGGAATCCCCTCATCTCCTTCAGCAGTTCCCTCCAATCGCCCTCTACCTCGATGTCGACTTGAGATCGGCATATCGGAAAGCTTGGGCTGTCTAGGATCCTGCCCTTAAAGCCCACCCTTGAAGATTCCCTCCTGAACCTCAACTGCCCTCTCCAAATTGAACTTTCCGACGTGAACCCCCTTCTCAGCTCCCTAAACGTCGGAATATAAATATTTGAATCCCTATTCTTGAATGGACATGGCGGATACGATGGATGCTGCTTCCCAACACTAACGCCAGTCACATCCGACTCTGGGCATGCACCCCTCATGAATCCCCTGCAACCGACAAGCCCCCTAAGCAGCGGAATCTCATCCAACAATTTAAAGTATAATTGGCTTGCTAGGCATCTGAACTCAGGCGACGCTCTAACACACAGTCTTAGACCAAACATATTGAGTAGCGACCGCAGATTAATCGTGAAGTGATATATTCCAACAGCCATGCAGAATGGTAGAATGTATCTTGCAGACTTCTTCGGCATGCCAGAAGCCAGCATCTCCTCATATAACCTGAGGTTCTCTGAGACCATCTCCAAGAAGACTCCCTTCTTCTCAGAATCACGCGTAACATGAGGCGGCAATACAACCTCATAGGCCGGCTTCTCCCTATTAATCCCCTCGTATACTCTGATGTATCTGGTCGAGTATCCAGTATGACTGGGCTATTCTATGCTCAAGGGAAGCTGGGAAGCCTTTTCAGGAATGATCGCCGCTGGTTGCGGCTTCGGTTCTGTATTTGTAAGGTGGATGTATCCCTTTTATCGAGATCAAAGCGACCGTGAGCACAACGGAGAGATACAGGAACGAGCTTAGTAGGATGTAAGCGTCTAGAGGATTATTTATGAATCTCCTCAACCGGTACGTGAAGTCTAAACCTAGGATGAAACCCGTCAAAACTCTTATCTTGTTGGTGCTTTCACGCCAGCCGAGGCTCTGAGTGGTCCAGTCCGCGACCGGTAGGAGAGGTAATAAGAACAGGAGGATGTTGCCCACATGCCTGTCTGGGTTCAGTATGGCGGTTAAGAGGATCGCATGGATCAAGAAACCGGCCAATATGCCTGTACACCTCGCGCAGATGAAGATTTCTCTTCCCTTGAACGAAATCTTCAGGCAACGGTTGAGATGCTCCCTATCGTGGTGAGCTAACAGGAAGAAGACCATGCCTTCCTTTTTCACATCACTCATAAACCAATACTTCCGCGTTGAAACCTCACTCTAAACCTCTAACCCGTCTCTCCGCGGTCTCGAAGGCGGCGCGAACCTGTGCCTTAGCCCTATCAGCGTTTTGACCCCCAATCACTAGAAAGATTATTCCCGGTATTAGACCGAGTAGGAAACCTAGGCATATCATCGCTCCGTCGCGGCCTATATCTATCCTGTAGTAGAGGCTTTCGCCGTGGGCGGTGAGGTTTATCTTTCCCTTGCTGAAGGCTCCTGTGCTAAGTTTCCAGTTGTACTTGCCAGGCCCGCTTGTTTCTATGGGAGCTAAACCCGCCTTCATCAGTTCGTCCTTCAGGAAGCCTGCAAACTGGTCGATGTAGGGTCCCCACCCCGGATACTCCACCGCTCCTTCAAATCCTTCTGGAACAGAAACTTCAGACGGAGTCATATATAATATCCTCCCTTATCCCTAATAATTTAGTGACAAAGTTAATTTTATAGATATTATTATTTATTTTTTGGTTCGGTTATTCGGTTGAAGGTGGGAACTTGTTTATTGAGAGGGAGGCTCACAGACGCATATTTCAGATATATGTTATTCTCATGCTCTCCCTGCTCATCTTTCTAGTGTCGAGGTGGTTTCTTGGGTTTTCCTCCCATCTAGAGAGACTCTCTGCCATAACCCTCTTTTACCTCACGGATTTCTTCATATTGCTTCTCTTCGTGCGCTTCGTCGACCGCACAATCTTTTCCGAGATGGGTTTCACATCAAAGAATCTGGCAAAGGCTATAGGCTTAGGCTTCACGGCTTCAGCAGGCTACATAATAATGGTGCCCTTCTTCGGTATCCCTCCCGCATTTCGCATCCCAGAGGTTCTCCTACTCATCTTAACCTGCTTCTCTGTGGGGCTCACAGAAGAGAGCTTCTTTCGAGGTTACATTCAAAGGAAGATGAAGATGGTTCACGACGAGACATCCGCAGTGATCTATACGGCGTTCCTCTTCTCCGCGGCCCATATTCCAAGCTATGTTCTCGGCCATGATGCCGGATTCCTCTCAGTCCTTACAGCTGTTGAAGCTTTAAGGAGCATAGCGGTGCTTGGAGCATTATTCGGGTTCTTACATGAAGCCGTCGGGAATATCTGGTGCGTGGTGACAGCCCACGCAACTTGGGACCTATACCTGATGCTCTTTCCGCCGGCCTCTCTGGATTATGTACAGATGCTGCTCTTCCTCGCTCTCTCCAGCCTCTCAGCTTCCGGCACCCTCGGCCTATCCATAGTCTTAGCCGTTGAGAGAAGAAGGGCTCCATTAACCGTCCCGCTTAAGATGCCTCCAAAAAAGCCTTGGCAGGAGACAATAACTTTAAATTACCCAACGGAGATTAGAAGTACAACGGGTAGGGAGATGAGCGATTTTAAGTTCTGTCCTTACTGTGGAGGGTCACTTCCTCAGGGGTGTTTTTACTGCCCGCACTGTGGGAAACAGATCAGAGCTCCTGCTAGGGAAAAGCCGTCACCCATACCGCCTCCACCCCCGCCTCCTCCAGGAGCCCTAACCGCTCACCTGTGGCCGGGCTTGCAGAGGGTTAAGCCGCTCGCGGAGCGCGGCGATGATGAGCTCTATGAGCGCCTGTTAAAAATTTACGTCGACTTCTACGGTGGGAGACGGGTCTTAGACAAAAAGATAGAGTCTTACATCCGGTCCGGCTTAACGCGTAAAGAGGCCTTGGTTAAACTGGCCATGGAGGAGAAGTTGATCTAAATACGGAGTCGCCTGAAAGAGGAAGGTTTCTTCTCGGCAGCTATCCATGGTCAATCTCTCGTCAGCCAAGCCGAAAGATTCAATCGTCGATTCTATATTAGAATATGTGGGAGGGTACCTGTTTGGGGCGGAGACTCGCCTTTGGAGTAGACCTCGGAGGAACGAATATTAGGGTTGTCCTCGGAGACGATAGGGGCAATATTCTGGCTAGGATTTCTGAGCGAACCGAGATCGATAAGGGCCCGGAAGGTGTCAGCAGACAGATCATCCGTATGATAAGGTCGATCAGAGTTGGAGGCTTCAAACTCGAGAACGCTGTAGGCGTTGGGATAGGCTCAACCGGCCCCCTAGACCTTAAGAGGGGAGGCCTCCTTAAACCCACGAACATACCCTACGACTTCGTTCCCCTAGTGGAGCCCATTTCCTCCGCTCTAGGTCTTGAGACCCGTCTCCTCAACGACTGCTCAGCCGCCGTCATGGGTGAACGTTTCTTCGGGGCTGGAAGAGGCCTAGAGAACTTGGCGTACATAACTATAAGCACGGGTATAGGGGGAGGAGTCTACGTGGACGGCCACCTCCTTCTGGGAAAAGACGGGAACGCGGCGGAGATCGGCCACTTCACCGTGGACTATGATGGAAACCTCATCTGCGGATGCGGAAGGAGGGGGCATTGGGAGGCGTACTGTTCAGGAAAGAACATACCGAAATATGTTGAGCTGGCCTTAAAGAGGAGGAGCCGCGAAGAGGTTGAAAGGAGCTCCCTCTCGAAGAGGCTTAGGGTCTCAGCCAGATACCTCTACACTGCCGCTAAAGAGGGCGACCGCCTCGCCTTACAGATCGTAGAGGAGATCGGAAAATTGAACGCTGTAGGGTTCGCATGCGTCAACGACGCCTACGATCCGGAACTGATAACCGTTGGCGGCTCTGTAACCTTGAACAACAAGAAATTGGTGATGGAGCCAATTAAGCGGTATATAGGTGAACACGCAAGGAACAGGGTGCCAAAGATCATGGTTACGCCGCTGGGAGAGGACATCGTCCTATACGGAGCCTTAGCGCTCATACTCCATCAGGACGAAACCTAGAACGTCATCCAGAGACGAACGTGACCAAAGAGAAGAAAAACGCTCAAGAAGGTTGGTGAGATTTGGAGTTTTCCTCGTGGGTCCTGTTTTCTCCTTGTAACCTACAGGCTTGTGGAGGCGGTTGAAGACAGGTTTGAACAGTGAGGTCATCGGCAACCTCTTTTCTTTACACCCGTCACAGCTACAAGTATCAACGCTGAATCCGTGTCCTCGCCGGCGGAGACCTTGATCCTTCGGATGGTCTTCTCGCTGTGCGGGTTTATCCATTCGTATCCGTAGAGCGTGACGTCTTGGCCTGTAGACGTCTTCCCCTGCCATAACGGGTCGACAGCGTACGTGGTGATGTATCCTTGATGGCGGTGAACCGTGTGGATCAGCGGGTCGGCGTGCCTTCTGTTCCACTCCGCCACGTTCCAGCCGTATTCCGCCTTAACATCAACGGTTGAACCGTCCTCATACTCTACAGTGTAGCGGCCGATGATCTTCCGGCGTACACTTTTCATGGAGCATGTATGGAGGAAGACTACGCTTTCAAGCTTGTCATCGACGGGAATCGAAACCTCAGATGGGTAACGTTGATCCTTAACGGATTCTCCCTCAACTACGACGAGTCCACCCCCAAGCTTGAAGGGTATTCCCCCTAAACGCTCTTCGCCTTTCGGTAGGGTGGAGAGGTCGAAGCCTCCCTTCCATCCGCTCTCATCCCTCAACGTTGAGGTGTAAACCTTACTTAGGTCGATGGGCTTAAACTCTGCATCCTTCAGCTGGGATGGATAGACCTTCCCTCCAAGTTTCGATCTGATCCTAGGGATCAGCTTCGTGATCATCCTGTCCATAGTCCACCTCAACTCGTCGCTGTAATGGCTCGTCCAGATCATGTTGGCCGAGTAGATGAAGTCGTAGAGCTTGCCTTTAGCGGCCAACGTGTACTCGTCTGTCCTGCACCAAGTTGAGACTTCGGCTCCTATGACTCCGGGCTTGGCGCTCCTACTTGTGAAACGTGTGTAATGGCTCGAGTAGAAGTTTCCCATTATAACCTTGAAGCCGTGCTGTAGGAGATGGTCTTCGATATCCTCGTCTAGACGGAAGTACCAGACGAAGTCCAGCATGATTATGTCTTTGGGGATAGCGTCGATCGCTTCGGCGGCGCTGTACCACCTGAAGGGTTGGAGCATGTCAGCCCATATCATCATGCCTAAACCTTTACTCTTGAGGTACCGATAGATTTCGTTCACGTCTTTGGCGTAGAGTTCGGCTCTACTTTTCCCTTTACACCTCTCGCAGACAGCCATAGTGTAGGCTTCGTCGTGTCCCATGTGGACGTACCTGAGAGGCTTGAAGACCTCAACCACCTCGTCGATCATGTCGAAGACTATCTTACGGCTCTCAGGGTGCAGAGGGCAGTAACAGTCATAGTAATACTCTCTCTTCTCTTCTCCCTCAGCTTTCTCAGCTATCTCGGGGTAGGTGATCGTTAAGTACTGGACATGGCTCAGGGACTGCACCTCCGGGATAACCTCGAAGCCGTACTTCCTAGCGTACTCAACGAGGTCTCGGACTTCTTCCTTCGTTAAGTAGCTGCCTCCGCCGACCATGTCACCGTGAGGTACAGGAGGCGCCTCTCCTCGAGCCGCTTTCTTGTTAGCTCTCTCCCAAGCCTCGTTGATCTCGGGGCGTCTATCAAACTTCATCCCCGCTGTGACTTGGAGGAAGATCGTATTCATCCTCATGGGCGCCAGAAGATACCTGATCATCCTCTTGATGAATGGAATCTCCTCCCTTGGAGGTATGCCGAAGTGGACTCCTCTAATGGCCATTCTGGGGTAATCCTCGATCAGGCAGGCTTCAGCCTCCATTTTTTCTCCGCTCAGCCAGAAAAGCTGGAGTAAGGCCTCAACCCCGTATACTAGGCCTCTCCTGTCTAAGGCTTTTAGGAGCACCCTCTCCCTCTCGACTTTCAAGGCGTAGCCTTCAGGCTTATCCGCCTTGAGGCTTGGTTCACCGTCGACAAGACTGCATTCTCCCGGCTTCCCTAAAGCAACGACGCCTACACGGATGCCTGCCTCACGCTCTCTCAGGACTGGAATCCTAACCCCAAAGTCTTCGGAGAGCTTCTCAACCAGAAGTTCAGCCGCGAAGAGCGTGTCATCCGAGGCCTCCCTCCCAACCAAGACCCCCTTCATCTCTGCCAGCTTGAAGGCCTCCCCTTCAGGGCCCATCTCCATCCTCTGCGGGATCGGGAAGAGTCTCGGCTCATCTAGGCTTGAACCCCAGACCTCTAACTCCTTCAGGATGAGGCTTCTGTTGAAGGAGTCCAACCGAACTATCAGGGATGAAGCCTCCAAGCCGACGTTGACCGAGACCCGCTCCTCGGTAATGGGCTCTCCGGGAAGACTCGTCTCTAGACGCCCTACGAGGCGGTAGCCCTCCTCCGGGTTCCTTCTCGCGTAGACCCATAAACCGTTCAAAGCCGACGTTACTTGGCCTTCTCTACGGCGCACATCTTGGACGACGACCACACGGTCGATGAAGTAGGGCTTCTTAAATTCGACCGCGATGTCAACCCCGATCTCCCCTAAAGTATCTCCGCTCCAGCCGACCATCGAGGCTTCATCGCCGTCCGTCAGGCTTCCGTCAGGGAAGGGGATGGAACCGCTTTTCACGGCCTTCTCCTCGATAAGGTTCGGAAAGAGCTCCTCCTTAAGGCCTCGACGTTGGTATGTGTAACAGCCTTCAACCGCCTCTGCCTTTCCATTCCCGGTTAAACAGCCAAGAGGCATCACGTAACCTCCTTACACCCTTCCTATAATAAGATTAAGCGTATAAAGATTAGGATGGTTCCGTTGCTTTGGCAAGTCTTCTCGTCTCGATTTTTCGAGGCTTCCCTTAATAAGCTGGATGCACCGATCTTAGAGGCTATTCCATCAATTTTTAGGCCTCTCTTTACTCTTCAAAAGGGTTCAACTTTTCTATAGGATGTCCTAGAAGAATAAACCGAAAGATTAAAAGGAACTTAGCTTCTGAAGCTAATTCTCCGACCTGAGAAGTCTTTCTAGCGTCCCTTTGTAAACCTTGATGCTTGCGAGGAATTCCTCAACCTCGATGTACTCGTCCTTGGTGTGGCTGAGCCGCGAGTTTCCAGGCCCGTAAGTGGCTACGGGAACCCCTAGGCTGGCCCCGAAGATGTTCATGTCACCTGTCCCCGTCTTCTTTATGAGCCTCGCCGAGACACCTAAGACCTCCCTTATCGAGTCTTTCAAGGCTCTTATCAGGCGGCTTTTCCTGTCAGCGACGTAAGGCTCAACCATGTCGAGGACCTTCAGCTCAACCGAGACCCCGGGTTTTTCACGTCCATACTCCTCAACCAATTTCTTAACGATCTGGAGAGCCTCATGGCATCTGAGGGTTGGGGGGAGCCTCAAATCCACATTCACCGTGCACTCGTCCGGGACGACGCCGAAGCCTCCGCCCTCGCTCCTTATACCCGTTATGATGGGGGTTGGAGAGTAGAAGACTCCGTGCGGCGACTCCTTAGCCTTGAAGAACGTCTTCAACCGGCTCCATAAACCATAGGCCTCCTCTACGGCGTTACGGTGGAGGTGTTGAGCCCCAACGTGGCCGGCTTCGGTTTTACAGGTCACCTTGAAGTTGAGTCTCCCCCTGTAGGCGAACGTTATGTTTCCAGCCCCGCTTGGCTCCCCGAAGATTGCGTAGTCAACCTTTAAGCCGTCGTCGACGAGTTGGCGTATTCCCCGCGAACTCCTCTCTTCATCGACAACGCCAACCATGAGAACCCTGCCCGAGACATCCTCAAGCTCTAGGAGGGAGGCGGCCACAATCATGGCGACGAGAGCGGACTTGGCGTCGACCGCGCCCCTCCCGTGGAGCCTCCCATCCTCAAACCTCACGGGTATCCAACCTGGAACTGTGTCCATGTGGCCGCAGAGCATTACGGTTGGGGAGCCTCCTCCAACCTCCCCATGGACGTTTCCAGCCTTATCCAGCTGGACGTTCCTGAAACCTAGAGCCTTCATCTCCTCTTTGAGGAGGGTCGCCAGCTCCCGCTCCTTTCCGCTCGGACTGTACGTCTTTAGAGCCTTCTCCAAGAGTTTTATCGGGTAATCTCGCTCCATCAACCTATCTTCTGCTCCTCCTCTCTCAAGGCGTCCTCCAGTATCTGCGCCGCCTCCGCTAGTTCGTCCTCCTTTATTACGAGTGGGGGTAGAAGCCTTATAACGTTCCTACCCGAGTATAGCGGGATCATACCTCTCCTTATGCATCCCATCAACACATTATAGATGTCGACCCGACATTCAACACCTATCATCAAGCCTAATCCCCTGACGTCCCTCACGATCCTTAAGTCCTGAAGGTTAGAGAGCAGCTCCATGAAGAACCCGCCTAAGCGGCGGGCTCTCTCAACGAGCCGTTCCTCGATTATGATGTCGATCGTTGCGCACGCCGCGGCGCAAGCGAGTGGGTTGCCCCCAAAGGTCGTTGTATGCTCGCCGACGCGGAGGGAATCCATGATCTCACTTCTAGCTAGGGTTGCGCCCATCGGCAAGCCGCCGGCTATGCTCTTCGCTACGCACATCACGTCGGGGGAGACCCCCCAATGCTCGGAGGCCCACATTCTTCCAGTTCTACCGAAGCCCGTCTGAACCTCATCTAAGATCAGGAGCGCACCATGCTCGTCGCAGAGTTTTCTTAAGCCTTGGAGGAAGCCTTCCGGTGCTATGTGGACTCCGCCCTCCCCCTGGATCGGCTCGGCTATGACGGCGGCGGTCCGGTTTGAGATAGCTTCCTCAACCCTGTCGAGTCTCCCGAAAGGAACGAATTTGAAGTTGGGGATGAGGATGGGTTTGAATGCCTTACGGTACTTTGGGTTCCAGGTTGCTGAGAGGGCTCCTAGGGTCTTCCCGTGGTAGCCTCTAACCATCGATATGAACTCGCTTCTACCCGTGTACTTCACGGCGAGTTTTATGGCACACTCGACGGATTCAGCTCCGCTGTTCGAGAGGAAGACCTTCTCCAACCCTTCAGGAGCGATCTCGATGAGCCTCTCCACGAGTTCAGCCCTCACATCATTGTAGATGGAGCTGTGACAGAATATCAGCCTCTCGCACTGTTCCCTGATGGCCTCAACGACCCTCGGATGGCTATGTCCGACGAGGCTTACCCCATAACCCCCCATACAGTCGAGGTATCTGCGTCCCTCAACATCGTAAAGGAGGGCGCCTCTCCCTCTGCGTATGCAGATCGGGAACCTATGATAGACTCGGGCTAGATGTGACTCCTCAACCTCCACTATGCGGCTCTCATCCAAGGGTTACCACCGTCCCAACCTTATGTTCCATTGCGCTCGTCACCGGGTTCTCAACGAACCCGCTGGAGATTATCGCCTCCTTAACGCCTGCCCTTAAGGCCTCTATCGAGGCTAGAACCTTCTTGTCCATTCCGGGACCGACCTTCCGGAGGAGGCTCTCCGCCTCCTCGAGAGATATCTCCTTTAGGAGTTCTCCGTTCACGATCACCCCTCGGACATCCGTCAGGAATATTATGCTCTCCGCTCTTAGGCCTCCGGCCAGGTATGCCGCCGCCCTGTCGCTATCGACGTTTAGGAGCTCGTGCTCTTCTCCTACGGCTATGGGGGCTACGACGGGAACGTATCCTGACAGGGCTAGGAGGTTTAGGGGGGCAGGGTTGACATCTATGATCTTCCCTGTGAAGCCGCCTTCGATTATGCGCCTTCTACCCCTCTCATCGATTATGAGGAGCCTCTTCTTCCGTCTAGCTCTGAGGATGGCCGCGTCGACCCCTGAGACCCCGAATGCCGGAATATTCTCGCTTAGAAGCCACCTCACAACAGCCTTGTTGACCTTCCCAGCCATAACCATCGTATATATCTGCACGGTCTCGTAGTCCGTGTAGCGGCTCCTTATACCGCTGGGGGACGTTATGAAGACCTGCTTCTTACCGATCTTCTCGGCCACCCTTGTAACCTCGTCGCCTCCGCCGTGAACAATCACCATGCTGTCGCGCTTAAGGGTCTCTTTGATGTCGTCTGAGAGGTTTCGGTTCATACCCTTCTCGACGATGTCTCCGCCGATCTTGAGAACAATCAACCTTCTCCACCACCAAACCGTCAGATTGGATGGAGGCCTATATCCCTCAAGCCTTCCCTCTCATCGCACCCGAGGATTATGTTCATGTTCTGGACAGCTGTCCCGGCGGCTCCCTTGATCAGGTTATCCAGAGCTGAGAGGGCTACAAGTCTGGGGGCATGATCGTCGATCTCAAAGCCTAAATCACAGAAGTTTGTCCCGACAACTATCTTCGGGTCTGGATACCGGAAGATCCCCCTCCTATCCCTGATGAACCTTATGAAGGGCTCTCCGGAGTAGAAGCCCCTGTAGAGCCTCCAAACATCGATGGGCTTCATGGGCTCCTTCAAGAAGAGGTGGCAGGTGGTCAGTATGCCGCGCACCATGTTGACCGCGTGGGCCGACATCGAGACCAAGACTTTTCCGCTGGAGAGGACGCCGAGCTCCTGCTCGATCTCAGCCGTGTGGCGGTGCCCAACAGGTTTGTAGGGCCTCACCACGCTGTAATGCTCCGAGTGGTGGACCGACCTAGACACTCCGTAGCCGGCTCCTGAAGACCCAACCTTCGCGTCGACAACTATACGGTCGGCCTCAACCTTCCCAGCCTTAATGATAGGGGCCATGGCGAGGATGGCGCACGCGGCCATACAGCCTGGACAGGCCACTAGCTGGGCTCCCCTTATCTCTTCTCTATGTAGTTCAGGTAGCCCATACACTGCCTCGTCAAGCAGGTCGGGATTGGCGTGCTTCCAACCGTACCACCTAACATAGTCTTCCGGGTTCTTGAGCCTAAAGTCGGCGCTTAAATCTATGATCTTGATCCCGGTCTCGAGGATGCTGGGAACAAGGTTTGATGATACTCCGTGAGGCGTAGCCATGAAGAGTAGGTCGCACTCCTCCACAGCTTTCTTCAGGTCCGGCTTAACAAACTTCAGGTCTGTTTGACCTCTTAGGTTTGGGTGTAGACGGTAGACGTACTGTCCGGCGTAGGTGCTCGAGGTTGCCATGGTCAACTCCGCTTTTGGATGCTTGATTAGGAGACGTAGGAGCTCGCCTCCCACGTACCCTGAAGCTCCTATCACTCCAACCTTCACTTCTTCGCCACCCCCACCACATAGTCAATTATTTTATCGGCTATGTCGATCTTGGTTGCTGAGGAGAGGCCTCTAAACTCGGCTCTGCCGTTAACCTCATGGACGAGTAAGCCCTCAGGGCTCTCCATGCAGTCAACGGCGAGAACCCCTCCGCCTACGGCTTCGGCGGCCCTAAAGGCTATCTCCTTCAACTCGTCCGTTAAGGGGCAGGCCTTGCTGACTCCGCCTCTGGCCACGTTTGTTCTCCACTCCCCCACCCGTGAATAGCGGTACGCGGCAGCGACGACCTCATCCCCAACCACGAGGGTCCTGATGTCCCTAGGAGGCCTCTCAACATACTCTTGGAAATAGTATATTTGGAGCAGGGCGTTTCGGATTTCTTCCCTTGCCTCGATTATGGCTTGGGCGGCCTCCCTGCTCTTTACCAAGGCTATAAGCCTACCCCAGCTCCCGGAGACAGGCTTCAGAACGGCTGGGTACCCGAGGGCGTCCAACGCCTTTAAGGCGCCTTTTTCCGTGAAGGCTATGAGCGTCTTGGGGACGGGAACCCCAGCCTTTATGAGGGCTAGGGTCGTGTAGAGCTTGTTTCCGCATACTTCTGAGACCTTGAAGGGGTTGATCACGGTCAGCCCCTTGCTCTCAAGTACCGCGGCTAGGTGTAAGCCTCTGAAGTGGCTTATGCACCTCTGGACAACGATGTCTCCGAACGTCGATCTCACTTCCTCGGGTTCTTCTAGGGTGTCGAGGTATATCTCCTTCGAGTCCACTAGCCTCAGTTGGAGGTTCCTCTTCTTTACGGCCTTGAGTAGGGCTTTCTCCTCCCATTTGACCCTATCGTAGGTTATCCCTACAGTTATCATCGGTTACTATTCGCCCCAGTCTTCTCCCTCGATCTCGGCGGGCCTCAGCTCGATCTCGCCGCTCTCCGTGACGACTACCTCGTAGTCCATGCCGCAGTCTGGGCAGCTCACGATCTCGCCGGAGATCACGTCTTCAGGTATCTCCAGATCACCATCACACTCGGGACATTTCTTAATTAATTTAACCGCCCCCTAAACTTCCTAATAGGAAGGATAAGTTTTTCTTATAAATTTTTCGGATAAAATCAAAATTCATAATTTCAATAAAAACTTTATGTGAAAAAACATGAATGTTGAACTTCAAGGATCATAATTCTTTAGGATGAAAATTCCGAAAAACGTTATTATTTCGTCTAGTTTATATGTGAGATTTGAGGTAATTCCTACGAGTTTCGGAGGAATCTTTAGTGCCGGCAAAACTCGACGAGGTGGATAAAACAATTCTTGAGATGCTTCAGGACGACGCCCGTATAGCTTTCAGGAGGATAGCGGAGAAGGTTGGTGTGAGTGAGGCAACGATCTTCGTTAGGGTGAAGAAGCTGATCAAGAGGGGGGTTATAAGGCGGTTTACGGCCATAGTTGCTCCTGAACTTGTGGGCAAGGGGTTGACAGCCTTCGTCCTCATAAACGCCGACCCCAAGATGCTCCAGGAGGTCTTCGACTCCCTGAGCAAGATCGAAGACATATACGAGATATATGACGTGACCGGCAGCTACTACGCCATAGTGAAGATTCGAACCAAGGACAGGGAGCACCTGAAGCGGATAATCGACGAGATAGGTGTAATCGAAGGCGTAAAGAGCACAGAAACAGCGATAGTTCTGAGGAGCGTTAAAGAGGAGACGAGGATCAAGATCGGAGCCGAGTAGCCGAGAGAGCCGGAATGGCCAAGCAGGTAATAGTCATAACTGGCACGCCGGGCGTAGGTAAAACCTCAGTATCGCGTATGCTCGCCTCTAAGCTAGATGCGGATATCATCGAGGTAGGAGAGCTCGTCGAAAGGGAGAAACTCTTCACCGGCTTCGATGAAGATAGGGACACATTCATCGCTGATACAGATAGGCTCTCCAAGAGGATTGGAAGCCTGATCGAGAATTCCAGCCGCCGAGATATACTCGTTGTAGGCCACTTCGCGGTTGACCTCCTCCCCCCAGATAAAATTCATAAAGTCTTTGTTCTTAGGAGGTATCCTGAGGAACTTAGGGCCGTTCTTGAACGGAGAGGTTATAAAGGTAGAAAACTCTGGGAGAACCTTGTAGCTGAAGCTCTTGACGTCTGCCTCTGCGAATCTGTCGGGTTATGCGGCGAAGGGAAGGTCTGCGAGGTCGACGTGACCGGTAGAGACTTTGAGGAGGTCGTTGAAGAGATGATCTCGATACTGGAGGGAAGGGGAGACTGTAGGGTTGGGGTAACAGACTGGCTTGGAAGGCTCGAGGCTGAGGGGAAACTCGACGAGTATATAAAGCATTTCTAGTATCTAAGACTACGTATAATCTCGGCCTTCGTCAGCAGCTTGATGCCCCTCCGGTTCGCGTATGTCTTTGCGTGGTCGCTGAACTTGTCGGCTACTATTATAGGCCTAGAGAAACCGGCGTCTTCGGAGGCCTTATCAACATTTATAACGACGTTTATGCCTACGGTTCTCTTCCAGTCCTTTATCCAGACCGGATGTTGCTCCCTACCCCTCCTTATGAGAAGGTCGACGCTTCTCTGGACGCCTGAGAAGCCCTCACGAGTAACATTCTTCTCCAGAAGGTATCCTTTACGCCTGAAGTACCTCTCAGCTAATTCGGAGAGGCTCCTCCCGCCCATCCTCTCGCGCTCCAAAGGACGATATCAGCGAGCATTAAAAAACCTTTTCGTCGGCTTACGGTTGACACCTGAGACATGGAGCCCCTAAAAGAGTCGGGTAGATGGCAAGGTAACGCCAGCAACCTTCGTGAGAACCGTCAAGACCTCCTAAGCAGGGCCTCCACGCCGATCCACTGGGCCGCCGCATAGCCGATAAGTATCCTAAACCAGAAGGTTACAACCCTTATCAGGGTCGTCGCCGTCCCACTGATGGCTATATCAATGTTAAAAAGTGTATACAAGGTTGTCATGACGATCTCGACTAGGCCGACTGGGATGCCGACTGGAACCGTCTGGACAGCCACGCTGATCGAGAAGACAACCATCGAGACCGCGAAGGGGACATCCAACCCGAGGGCATAGAAGACCATATGGTAGGTGGACAGGTAAAAGAACCATGAAAGCACGGAGAAGATCACCGGTTTGATGAGGTTTCTTGGATGTGCACGGATAACGTCGATGCCTTGATGGAAGGACCGGAGGACATTTAAGATTCTCTCCCTCCACTTAGCAATGTTCAGGCGGCCCCTCGAGATAGATGAGGCTAAACCGAGAACCCAGTCTATAAGCCGTTCGGCAGGCCCCCTCCGGAGGGAGAGGTAAAGTAGAAGGAGGATCGTCGCGGACGTTCCAGCCGAGACCGTTATCAAGAGGCTCGAAAGGTAGAAGGTGACCTTGTGGTCGAGTAGGATTATGGCGGAGCCGGCGAGGAGCCCGATCAGAGTTGTGGTCATTGATAGCAGTCGGTGGATCACCAGGGAAGCTGTGACCCGCCCAATGCGGCTCTCCCCTGAACCTTTAGACGTCAAGTATAGGCGGGTAGCCTCTCCGGAGATGGCCTCTGTGGGTAGAAGCAGGTCGACGAAGTTCGCAACCAAACAGTACAAGAAGGCTCTCCGGAAACTAATCTGCACCGAGAGGCCTAATAGTAGTTCACGCCACGTCAAGGAGAAGAACACTAGGCTCAACACGATGGCCATGACGGTTAGGGAGTAATAGAAGAAGTAATTAATGGGGTCCACTCTTCGGATCACGTCTAGGACTTCTCTAAAACCTACAAAGAAGTAGAGGTAGAGGATGAAGAGTAGTAGCCCCGCAACCGTGAAGAGTGCAGCTCTCTTCGAGGATGCTCCTTCCCGTTCCGTTATAGACCACCTTTTCCGGTTAAAGGTGATTATTCTATCCCCTAGCAGTCCATTTTAATCCTGTCAGAAGATTCTCTAAGACCTCGGCTAACATCGAGGCCGTGCGTTCCACAGCTTCACTCAGCTCTTCCGTTAAGCCTTCGCCGAAACCTGTCTCTTTAGGCTGGATGGCTAAGAGGGCTACTTTTGCACCCGTCACCTCGACCAAGTACTCTGAGAGGATGTTGAGGGGCAGGGTGTGGGTGGAGATAGGAATCATCTCTATCTCCTTTGGATTCATCAACTTGAGGAACCCGGGTTTCTCGCCTAAAAGAGCTGCATCGACCAGCAAGATGTGGGTCGGCTTGAAGCCCGTTATGGGTTCTATAAAGTCCTCTGGAACGGATTCACATTCAAATAGTCGAACCCTACTGTTTTTTAGCTTCTTCTTCAGGGCTTTTACGACCTCTACTCCGGCGTGATCGTCCATCCTCAGAGGGTTTCCTACGCCGACTATAACAACCCTCTCAACACCAGAGAGCCACGCCTTCAAGGCACTTTCTATATCGGCCCCTATTCTTTTCACTCTCCCTTTTAGGAAGACGTAGATTGGAGAGGGCTGGTTACAGCTTCTCTATCAGAGCGTCGAGTTTGACCCTATGCTCATTTAGAAGGAGGCTTCCCGGGTTGACGCCCAAGGCTAAGGCTAGAAGCTCAGAGTAGTGAATTATAGGTATATCGTAATCCTCACCCATGATCCTCTTTATCCTCGACTGATTGATGTCGTACGCAAGGAAGCAGGAGGGGCAGATCGTGACGAGGGCCTGGGCTCCGGCCTCTCTCACGTGGCTGAGCTTATCTCTAACGAGTTGGAGAACCACGCCTTCATCTATCCCCGCCACGGGGAAACCGCAACATTCGGTTTCATCAACGTAGTCGACGCACCTCGCCCCGGTAACCTCGATGAGCCTCTTAAGCATTTTTGGGTCTTCGGGGTCGTCGAAGTCGTTGTATTTGGAGGGCCTCAAGACGTGGCATCCGTAATGTTCGGCCACAACCCATCCCTTGAGCGGCTTGCGAATGAGCCCCCTCAAAGCGTCTAGACCAATATCCTCTGCCAAGACTTGGATGAGATGCTTGACATCGGTCGTCCCTTTGAAGCTCATGCCTAACTCCTTCAGGTGTACGTTAATCTCCTCCCTGAGACCCTTATCCTCCTTCAACATCCGGTTGACCTTATTCAACACGCCGTAACAGCCTGAACAGAGCGTCATGATCGGTAGTTCAAGCTGCTCAGCCGTGCAGAGGTTCTGAGCTGCCAAGAGAAGCATCAGCTTGTGGTTGACGTGGTCGACTGGGAGTCCGCAACAGCAGAACTCAGGCATCTCGACGAGTTCTATGTTGAGCCTTTCAGCAACCTTCCTAGCGGAGACCTCATAGCTCATAACTCTATGAGGGATGAGGCATCCCAGATAGAACAGGTACCTTCTAGGCTTGGACTCTTCCACCCCGGATACGCCCCAACCATCCACCCTAATCCAACTCAAGCCTCTTAATTTTTCCTCAAGTCCCCATTAATAAGTTTTGATCGTTTATCGTCCATGTTTCTTCAAGGTTCCGTCTCTCCCGCGAGTTCCCTGACTTTCTGAAGGTTCTCGACGTCGCTTCTACGTTTATCTATGGGGGTCTCAAGTATGAGCGGTAGTTGGCCAAGCCTGCTCTTTAATATGTTTCTAAATCCCTCTTCACCTATCATTCCCATGCCTATATGCTCGTGGCGGTCTATCCTAGAGTTCAGTCCCCCTTTAGAGTCGTTTAGGTGGACGAGCTTCAGCTTCTCGAAGCCTATCACCTCGTCAAGCATCTTTATGGTGGACTCTACGCTCTCCATAGTCCTCAGGTCGTATCCAGCTGCGAACCCGTGGCAAGTGTCGAAGCAGACGCCAACCCTTTCGGGATAATCCACCCGCTCGATTATGTAGCGTATGTCCTCGAAGGAGCCGCCCATACTGTTCTTCGTTCCAGCCGTATTCTCCAGAAGGAGCATAACGTTCCCTTCAACCTCGGAGAGACCCCGATTCACAGCTTTGATTATCCTTTCAAACCCAATCTCCATCCCGGCGCCTAAGTGGCTTCCAAGATGGGTCACAAGGTAGGGAATCTTCAACTCCACACATCTACGGAGCTCCGTAATGAGCGACTCGACGGAGCGGCGGTAAGTCTCATCCTTCGGAGAAGCCAGATTCGGGAGATACGGCATATGCCCAAAGACGGGTTCGATCTTGAACTTCTCAACCTTCTCGATGAAGGCTTCAACCTCCTCTCGGGTTAGGTCTCTCGACCTCCAACCCCTCGGGTTCCTAGTGAATATCTGGAAGGTGTTGCATCCCTTCTCCACAGCCCGGTCTACTGCCCTATCTATCGAGCCTGAGATCGAGACGTGGAGCCCCAGTTTCAACATCAGCCATCTTTCCTCCGGAACATAAATTGGTCAGATTCTAGACTTTAGTATTTCCCTCCCCCAAACCGGTTTCCTTTCTCTCTATGCGAAAGAGGGATGGCTAACAAAAGTAGCAAGCCGTGAAGCAAAAGATATAAACTCTTAAAGCATCTTTCACAAGTGGAGGTACCAGAAGATTGGACTTTTACGAGGTCATCCGAACGAGAAGAAGCGTCCGCTCTTACAAGCCGGACCCCATACCTGATGAGGTTCTGATGAGGGTTCTGGACGCCGCTAGGATAGCTCCTTCAGGCTCGAACAGGCAACCCTGGAGGTTCATCATAGTCAAGGACGAGGGGCTCAAGAAGAGGCTTGCCGAGGCCTGTTCCGGCCAGCACTTCATAGCCGAAGCTCCCGTAATCATAGTGGCTTGCGGCCGCAACATCCATTATAATAGGGGAGGATACATGGGCGACATGAGCATGCTCGTCGACGTCTCGATAGCCTTCACCCACCTCATCTTAGCGGCTAGGGCTGAGGGCCTCGGAACCTGCTGGATAGGCTCCTTCGATAACGAAGAGGTTAAGAGGATACTGAACATCCCGGAGGACGTGAACGTCGTCGCGATAACGCCCTTAGGATACCCAAAAAGAGAGGACGCCTTCAGGGAGCCGGGCTCAAGAAAACCCCTAGAAGAGATAACGTCCACCGACAGGTTCTAGAACCATCGCAGAGAAAGTTCCATCGACGCCGGAGCGTTCCCAGTAGAGTTAGGCTCTAGACGATCCTCTCCCCTCTTTTCTTGGAGAACCCCCGCTCGAACCGCTCGAGTTAAAAGATATGCCAAATATTTTTACGTGGTTGAACAACCTTATCTGGGTGGAATATGCTTTGTCTAAGATCAGGGTCGCGGTGGCGGGCGTCGGGAACTGCGCATCAGCGCTGATCCAAGGCGTCTATTTCTATAAAGACGCCGGGGAGGACGAGGTTGTTCCAGGGTTGATGCACGTAAACTTTGGAGGATACCACGTACGCGACATAGAGTTCGTGGCCGCCTTCGACGTTAATAGAGAGAAGATAGGTAGAGACCTCAGTGAGGCCATTTACGCTGAGCCGAATTGCTGTGCTCGTTTCGCGGATGTTCCTAACCTAGGCGTCGAGGTTCTGCCCGGACCGATACTGGACGGGGTTGCCCCGCACATGCTCAAACCCTTCAAGGCTTACTCGGCGGACACCATGGAAGCTGTGGATGTCTCGGAGGTTCTGAAGGATGTGGAGGCGGACATGCTCGTGAATTATCTTCCTGTTGGAAGCCGTAAGGCGACGCGCTACTACGCTGAAGCCGCTTTGGAGGCGGGATGCGCCTTCGTGAACTGCATACCCGAGTTCATAGCGTCTGACAGCCTTTGGGCTGGGAGGTTTGAGGAGAGAGGAATTCCCGTTGCTGGTGACGACATTAAGAGCCAGCTCGGCGCAACGATTGTGCATCGGAACCTCGTTGATCTCTGCGTTAATAGGGGGATCCTTCTCGAGGAGACCTACCAGCTGAACCTAGGCGGGAACACCGATTTCCTTAACATGATTGTTGAGGAGAGGCTTAAGACGAAGAGGATCAGCAAGACCGAGGCCGTGACGAGCATAGTTCCATATAAGGTTCCAACCCGCATAGGCCCCTCAGATTACGTTCCTTTCCTCAGAGATAGGAAAGTCTGCTACCTTTACATATGTGGAAAGAAGTTCGGAGGCCAGCCGGTTTACATAACCGTCAAACTTGAGGTTGAAGACTCGCCGAACAGCGCGGGGGTGGTCATTGACGTCATAAGGGCGGTTAAGATAGCCCTCGACAGGAAGGTTGGGGGACCTTTAATCAGCATGAGCTCCTACGCCTTCAAGCATCCGCCCGTCCAGGTTCCGGACAGCGAGGCGAGAATCTGGGTTGAAGAGTTCATCTCCGGTAAACGTCCACGATGACCTAAAGGGCACGTTAGACCCGTCTCTTCACTTTTCTCCGCCCCACACAACCATTAAAAACGAGACTTGAGGATGTTCCGGATCATCTAGGCTAATGGTTCGGTGCAGTTCATCATGACGGCCTTTTGACGGCTAGGTTTATGGCTATCTCAGCTATGTCCGTTCCGTACTCCGCGATCCTCCTTATGCTCTCGAGGATCAGCCTGATGCCAACCATGGCTCTCGGCTCAATCTTGAGCTTCAGCAGCTGCTCGATGACCTCTTCTTCGAGGTCTATTACTTGCTTTATCTTTGACATAGACTCCTCGATCAGCTTTGAGTCATACTTGTACAATGCTTTCATGGAGTTTTCGTGGATTTCTTGGGCTAATGAGCTCATGGCGATGAGTGCTTCCGTAGCCTTTCCGTTCATCGGCGTCGTTATCGTCGGGATTATGCTGGCTATTCTCGCGGCGTGATCGGCGCTCCTCTCCACGCTCTTCGCTATCAGTCGGTAACCGAGACAGTCTCTAGGGTTTGAGAGGCCTATCTCCTCGATGAGCACCCTGTTGTAGACAGCTGCCTTCAGCTGCCGAACTATAAAGAAGTATAGTCTGTCAACCTCGTCGTCTCTTCGGATAACCTCCTCAGCCAGAGCCTTATCGTTATTCTTTAAGGCAGATATGGCGTCTTTGAGCATGAACAACATTAATATGTGCATACGATCCAAAGCCCTTCTCAGAGGAAGCTCCACGTGGCCGAGAAGGCACTGGATAACTATCTCGTCGGCGGACTCCTCCATCACCTCGACGCCGATCAGCTTCTGCCTTATAGAGTTCTTGATGAAGTCTCGACCTCTCACATCTCTAAGTTTGATCCTTATGATGTCGTAGCCCACTAGGTAATGGGCGATGAAGTCCCTGATGACTGCCTCCGGACCGGCCTGCGCAGACGCTTCTATAGTTGTCTCTGAAACCTCCTTTGGCTTCAACTCTTCCCTCGGAACGATGAGCAATGACATGTCGGCTTGAGGTATCAATGCCACTTGATCTTTAGGTTTTAACCCAACGGCCCTTACCCACTTCTTAGGGAGCGAGATTATGTAGGTGGAGCCTCCAGTGATCTGAATCTTTCT
>LUCD01000115.1 GCA_001593925.1 Candidatus Bathyarchaeota archaeon B26-1 | reverse complement strand
ACGACTTTAATCTGATAATTTTGGCGTCAGCTGTCCTCGCGTCCATCGGGTTCTATAGGTTTAAACCCTAGTCGTGAGAAGATGAGTTTCGTGACGGGAATTCCGGTTTGTTGTTTACGTTTTTATGTAAATTTTTATGCTCCGTCTACATTTGTATACAAAACGTTTACAAATGTTTATCAAGAGTATGTCATCAGTCTCTAAAGAAGACTTAAGACTCACAGCAGGGATTATGATGTCGATGAAAGATGAGCTTGACCCCTACCACCCGTAGAGAGAAACCCGTATTCAGGCACGCCCTGATAATGGGCGCATTAGCCGTCACGGTAGGGGTCTTCCTCTTCATGAAGTACTCGTGGGACATGGTAGCCACATCCTCATACTTGATACTGAAGTTCTCCGGCGTGGATGTGAGCTACTCCAGCTATAAAGGCCCTGTAGCTTGGATAAATCTCATGACCGTTAGCGGAACCCTTGCACCTATAAGCGTCAAGTTGCCTGAGGGAGTCGTCGCCCAATTCTATGTTCTGCTGGAATGTTCAGGAATCTTGACGGTCAGCGTCTTCGCCGCCATCTCAACGTTCACCATAGGGCTCCTGAAGGGTTCACTCCTGCGGAAGATAGGGTGGTTCATCCTAAGCATCGGCGTAGGCCTCTTATGGAACCTGAACCGTGTAACCTTAGCCATCTTCGTGGCGTATAACTTTGGGCTTCAAGCCTTCTCGCTCGTCCACTTTCTCCTAGCGCCCTTCATCGACTTCGTCTGGGTCGTCTCCATGTGGGCGCTGGGCATGTCCATCCTTAGAGAGCATGGAGGGGAAGCAGCATGATCGTGGAGGCACTCCTCAACTTTCTTATAGCCTTCTCCTCGATGGTTATGATCGCGTATATGGTTAGGCACTTCCTCTTCACTTATCACGGTCTCTTTGGGAAGCCGATGCAGAGAACCTTCGAGAGGGTTGCAGGGGTCTACCAGCCGAAGGTCACCGTTCTCATACCAGCCCACAACGAGGAGATGGTGATCGGGAATCTCCTCGAGAGGATGACCGAGCTGACGTACCCAAAGGATAAACTTGAGGTGATAGTGATCGACGACGGGTCAACCGACAGGACAGGCGAGATCGCCGACAAGTTCGCTAAAGAATATAACTTCATAAAGGTTATCCACAGGAGCAATGGTGGGGCAGGAAAACCCGCCGCCCTAAACGAGGGGTTAAAGTTCTCCAACGGGGAGATAATCCTAACCTTCGACGCGGACTACTATCCCCAACTCGACATAATAGAGAAGCTGGTAGCCCCATTCATCGACCCGGAGGTCGGAGCCGTTCAGGGGAGGGTTGTAGTAGCCAACGAGGACGAGTCGATCGTCTCGAAGGTTGTAACCTTAGAGAGGATAGGCGGTTATAGGATTGACCAGCTCGCCAGAGACGACCTCGCCCTGGTCCCACAGTACGGCGGAACTGTTGGAGGCTTCAGGAGGAAGATGCTTGAGGAGGTCGGGGGATGGGACACAACTATCCTCGCAGAGGACACGGACCTAACCGTGAGGAGCATCCTAAAGGGATATCAGGTCCGTTACGTAAACGACGCCGAGTGCTACGAGGAGGCCGTAACGACGTGGAAGGCCTACTGGAGGCAGAGGTACAGGTGGGCTAAAGGGCATATGCAGTGCGCCATGAAGCATCTGAAAGCCGTATGGAAGGCGATCCACCTGAGCCTATACGAGAAGATAGAGCTGACCCTCCTCTTGTGCATATATTTCCTGCCGATCCTGACGCTCCTCGGGTGGACGGTCGGGGTTACGGCTTACATGTTACATTTGAAGCCTATACTTCCAATCTACGTACTTATCCTCTCAGCCTTCACTTACAGCACCGTTGGGAGCTTCGCACCCTTCTTCGAGATTGGGGCGGCGGCCTACCTGGATGGTAGGAGACGCATCCTATGGTTGCTCCCAGCCCTAACCTTCTCCTTCGTCATTATGGCGTTCTGCTGCACGAAGGCCTTCATCGACCTCTTGATAAGCAGGGATGGCAACCATAAGTGGGTTCACACAGTTCACAACGGGAACGGCTACAACGGCCTCAACGGGATCAACGGACATAATGGGAGCCGCAACGGCCTCCACACCTTGAACGATGGCGGTAGAAAGAGGAATGGGAGGAGGATGAGGCTATGAATCTCCTGATACTCTTACCGCTGGCAGCTCTGATCATTCCGGTTATCCCCCTCCTGCTTGAGTTGTTCAAGCGTAAGGATAAGGGGCCCAGAGCCATACCTGAGACAACCATCTATGAGGAGGAGCCCGAAGTGGAATCTGAGGCCTCCGAGCCTGACGCGGAGTCCATCCCCGTCATAGAGCGCGTTAGGATCAAGGCCAGGGTTAAGGGTGCTCCAAGCGAGGTGCTCAGGGTTACAGGCGACGTCAGCGTTCCAGACGGAACAACGATCAACAACAACATGGTTGTGCAGGGACGCTTAAGGCTCGGGAAGAAATGTCGGGTTCAGGGGAGCATAAAGGCCTTCGGCGGAGTCGATATTGGGGACGGCTCGATAGTGGAGGGCCACGTACTCTCCGACGGCACGGTCATCATAGGGCGGAACGCCGAGGTGAAGGGGATAGTCGACTCACTGCAAGACATCATACTGAAGGAGAAGGCTGTTGTGGGAGCGGTCTCAACTGAGAAGACCGTCAAGATGGGGCCTGGAGCCAAAGTTATGAGGAGAATACTCTCCGGAGCCTCCATAGAAACGCTGGAAACCTTGCCTCCCAAAGCCGTAAAGGTTCCTCTGCCCCCTGTTGAAGCCCCCAAACCTGTTGAGCCTTCCAAGCCAGAGGCGGCTGAGCCTCAAGTCAAGGTTGAGACCGTTCCTCCACGGGTAAAGGCCGCCCCTGAGAAGCCTAAAAGGAAGTTGAAGGTTCCATTCGAGACCCTCAACCCGAACGTCGGCCACCTCTTCTTCTATGCTCCAACAAAGCACGGCAAGACGTTCTTAGTGAAGAACTACATCATACCCTACATGATGATGGCTCAGAAGAGGATTCTGGTCATAGACCCCCACGGCGAGTACGAATTCAAGGTCTACGAGGTCAAGTACGACAAGACAATACCCGACGTTGACAGCGACCTCTTCAAGACCTTCATAACCTTCAACATATGGGCCGATGTAGACCGCCTGGTTAAGAAGATGATAAAGGAGATATCTGAGAGCGAAGAGAACATCTCGATAAGGCCAAACATAGTCGACAGCAACTGTGAGAGGCTCATAATAAGCGAGTTCCTTAAGCGCATAACCCAGATAAGGTTGAGAAAGCCGGTCCTCCTAGTCGTTGAGGAAGCCGACAGATACGATGTTCTCAGCCTAGTTACAAGAGGTAGACACGCAAATATCCAAGCCATCCTGGTCAGCGCTAGGAGGCTCATCCCAGAGGTGCTCTCAAACGCCCACCTCGTCCTAGGCAATGTAACACCTTCTCTCATGAAAGAGTACGACCCGAGAGCGGCTGAGGCGGCATCTCAACTTAATCGACACGAGTTCATCTGGGAGAAGGACCACCATGAATGGCGGATGTTCAAGCTCGAACTGGGAGCCAAAGAGATAGAGGTTCCGGCTCCAGAGGAGGAAGCCGTAGAGGAGAGCATGATCCCAAGGCTCGTCATATCCAAACCAGAAGAGGCACGTCCACCCCTAACGTTAATCCCGCTTGCAAAGGCGCCGGTTCCAGAGGCTAAGACCATAGGGAAAGGAGACGTCGTAGAAAACATCTTCAAGGACTTAGAGAAGTATATAGAGCGGCTCGGAAGGGCTGAGAGAGGTTCGATCGACGAGTCCGCACTTAAGGAGCTATCCCAAACTGAAGCCGAAATATACAGACTGGTGGCTTCAGGATATGAAGTCGACGAGGTCAGCCTGATGCTCGTGATGGACCCTTCAGAGGTCAAAACTGTGATCGACAGCCTCATAGAGAGGAACTACTTAGACAAGGACTTAAGGCCGGTCAAACGTAAAGTGGCTGAAGCTGAGGAAACCTCCACAGCCACGGAAGAGGAGTCATCCGTCGAGTCCCTGAAGGAGCCCTTGGAGAAGCTCGCCGAGAAGGAGAGGCCGGAGACGGAAGCTGAGATCGAGGAAGTAGAAGAGGAGACGGATGAGGAGGAAAGCCGCGAGGTTCAGCAACAAGGGGAAACCTCCACGTCTCAAGCCTCGAGCTCAGAGGAGGAAGAGGAGGACATCTCTAGAAGGCTTCTTAACTTTGTGTCGCTCCTCGAAGATTCTGGAAAGTAGGTGGTCTCTATGGCTGTGACTAAACGTCTCACGGAGGGTCTGCTCTCGCTTTTAATCTTGGCGCTTATAGTGTCCTCGGTCTCTGCGCAGGATGGGCTTCAGCTCGATGACCCTCCAGCCGAAGACATGGGTGACGCCGAGTTGACGATGCTCGTTTACGGCAGGTACAACGTCAAGGAGCCTTACTACTCGATCTGGAACGGCTCTGAGTGGAGCGAGGAGTTTGAGAGCGGAACCATGGGTAAGCAGATTCGTTGGGTTGTTACCAGAACAGCTCCTAACCGATTCGAGGTTATAGTTGGGGTCTTGACGAGTAAGGGCAACCTCTACGTGAACGTCTGGAACGGGAGCTGGGGGGACGTCGAAACGATCACAACGGATATAGGCTCCGGAAGGTCCGAGTACAGAGGCTTCGACATAGCGTACGAGCAGAACAGTGGAGACGCCACCGCGGAGTAGGCGGAGTCATCTACTACAGGGTATGGAACGGAACATCCTGGAGCGACGAGCAATCTTACAGCCTATCCACCCTGAGCGGTGTGCCATTATGGATAAGTATGGCGTCTAAACCAAGCGGGAACGAAATAGCTATCCTCATAGCCGACTCAAAGAGAGACGCCGCCGGCGTGATCTGGAACGGAAACTCGATGGGTAACGAGCAGTTACTCGAAAGAGATCTCTCAACAAAATATTATGAATGCCACGGTGTAGCCTACGAGCAGAGCAGTGGATACGCAATGTTCATTTGGGGTCATCAGCATGATATAGAGTCCAGAAGATGGAATGGAAGCTCGTGGGAACCGGAACTCACACCGATCGATATTGGAAGCACCGTATACTGGACATCCATAGCGTCTGACCCGAACTCTAACAGGCTCGCAGTAGCGGTAATCGACAGTAGCCGTGACCTAAACACCATAAGGTGGGACGGAACCTCATGGACCAAAGACCCAGAACACGACAACAATCTGGAAACCTCGGCTTCGAGATGCGCCGACATAATCTTCGAGAATAAGACGGGGCATGAGGGGCATATAATACTCGTCTGGGGACACCGAAATAAAGATATAGCAAGATTCCGACACTTCGATGGAACCTCATGGAGCTCAATAGAGTATATCGAGGGCCAAAAACACTCAACAGACCCACGCGTCGTGCAGCTGAGAAGAGCCGATAACGAGATGATAATTTTGAGCATACTGGATGATGGGAAAGACCTCAACACTTGGACTTGGATTCCAGGCTCAACAAAGTGGATTTGGAGGAAGGAGCATTGGAATAACCTCCCATACAACAAGTATGAGCCCTTCATGGTTACGAGGAGCCCGGGTTCGATACCCGCCGACAAGGTTGACCTCTACTTCCATAATGATGGAGACCGCGGATACTTCAACGAGACTTTGGCATGTGCCCCCGACCCTTACTCGTTCACCTACGTTATTTACCTCGATAAGCCTGTTGGGGGGGACTACCCAGTAGACTTCAGGATGGTCTACTCGACCGGTATCTGGAGGCTCATGACCGAAGACGACGAGGTCGACCCTGCGGACGACGTATTCAATGACCACGTAGATATAAAGGAGGCATACGCAACCAGCACCCGGAACCTCCTCATCTTCAAGACCATAGTATTCTCGACGATACAGGATGGAGCCAGCTACTATTATAGAGTCTACATCGACTCAGACCAGAACAAGAGCACAGGATATAGGGACTACATCGACGGGAACCTCCTCGCAATAGGGGCCGACTACCTAGTCGAGTACAACATGAAGTATGCAGGCCTCTACCAGTTCGCGGGTTCCACCCAATCCGAGTGGAAGTGGAGCCTGATAGGCGACACAGACGATGGAAGAGTAGCATACGAGAAGGAAGGCGAGACCCTCATATTGGAGATTTACAGAGACGACGTCGGAGACCCAGAGGTCTTCGACTTAGTTTACAACGCTGAGAGGTTGGGTGTGAACGTGGACTGGGCTCCGGACTCCTACAATGATACGAGCTACCACTCCACCTACTACGTCAAGGATGCTTGGGGCGAACTCCAAAAGTGGGATGGCTCCAGATGGGTCTACGTTGAGGACATAACCGTAACTGAAGGAACAAACCCGTACAGCATAGTCTTCAACTTCACCTTGCAAGGCATAGCGAATCTGGACATAATGCAGGACACCAATGCTTGGTTCGTCGAGTACTACGGCTACAACCAATACGAGTTTGAGGTCGATAGAGCCCCAGACACAGGGGCATACTTCATACCATCCTATGTGATTCCGGAGCTTCCTTGGCCAACATCCCTAATCTTCATATCAGCTGTTATCACAACCATATATTTCATATACAAGTGGAAGTTTGCACGGCGTGAGTGAGAGGGGGTGGAACCCTTATCAAGAGGGATTGAGAGGCACGGTCAACCATCCAATAGACTGCGTGGTTTCTTGGAGGGGAAAGAGAAGTCCTTCATGAAGACTCTGAAAGAATTGTTGAGCGGGAACTACTTTGCGGGAGTGCGGGGCAAGCTTGCGAAGATCAGTATCAAGAGGGTTGGAGTTAACCTTCTCGTCTTTCTCTTCATGTTGGGTTTCACGCTTTATGCTTTTCGCGGCTACATGGTTGGCGGTGTTGTTGGTGAGGATTATATTTGGGGAGGCGACGGGATGGCTCACGTCTATAAGGTTGCGGAGCTCACCGCTTACATGAAGGGGGGAATCTACGTCGATTGGAGCGACATGTGGTATCTCGGTTACCACCCGTACCACTTCTACTCCCCGCTGAGCTACGTGATATATGCGGGCATTGCGTACTTGGTCGGCGATGTCGGCTTAGGGATCAGGATAGGTGTCGCATCCTCCTTTCTCATGTCGATGGTGGGGATGTACCTCGTTGCGTGGGAGATCATAGGCCGGTTCCGATTGAGAGCCGTCTATAAGCATCTGATCTGCATCGTGGCGTCCATATACTATTCATACCACCCCTACTCAGTTAACTTCTTGACGTTTGTGAACGATCTTCCAGCTGCCTTCGCGTTCTCCTTCTTCCCCTTCGCATTCTACCTTTACCTGAGGAGCTTGAGGGGTTGGGGGCTTGCCAACTGCGTGGGATGCGCTGTCTTCCTAGCCCTGACCTTCCTAGCCCATCCCTACCCCGGGTTCTTTGCGGCCTTAGCTATGGGGTTACACCTCGTCCTTCGATCCCTTCTCTTGAGGAAAATTCTGAAGAGCTCCATCACGAGGGGGTTTATGTCGATGCTGGGGGCTGGCTTGCTCTTTCTAGGCCTCATAGCCTTCTGGATAATCCCATATTACTATGAGAGCGGAGTCTTGGCTCAGACTGGAGGTTACGAGTGGACGATCCCCATCGCCTCCGTGGAACCCTCAAGGTTCTTCGACCCCTCCATGAAGAGCGGGTGGTCTCCTGCCTACCTAGGGCTCCTAGCACTCTCCCTCCTAGCGGCTGGGCTTAATAACAGGAAGAGAATTCCAGAGAACCTAATCTACATAATCATGTTGGCGGTCTCCGCGTATATGGCGCTCGGAGTCCACGCGCCTTTAAGCCTGTTGAACCCGCTCCTTCACGTAGGCGTCTACCCCGACCGGGCGATCATCCTCGCCGTATTCTGTTTGGCATGCGGCTTAACCTCGGCTGGGGGGAGCCTCTTCGAGAGGCTGGATGATATGAGACTCCCGTTGAAGAGAAAACTCTTGATCACGGGGCTCTGTACGGTCTATCTCTTATCCACCATAGTGGATTCGTCGTCGGCTTCGCCCTCCATAGGACTTTCGAAGCCCCTGCCCAGTTTTAACGACGTTTGCTACTTCATAAGGGCTCAGGGGGACGGTGATGGGAGGGTGCTATTCATCGGGCCGGATGCCCCCCTCTACTCTTACTCTCCAGCCTTAACCGGGAGAGGTCTCGCAGGAGGATACTACCTCCAAGGCTCGAAGATCGCTTACTGGACGGAGTACTGCAGATACTTCGCCTTGAAACGGAACGAGACGGCCTTCGCACTGAACAAGTATAAAGAGTACAATGTCGAGTACATCGTCGTCGATAGGAGATTCCTAGATTTAGTAAACCCGCTTATAAGAGAGGGCGCTCTTCAAGTCGTCTACGAGAATAGTGGATACGTCGTTTACAGGTATCTGGGGCATAAGGGGATAATCCAATCGCCTCCACCCAGCATCTTCATAATTGGAAATGAGTACCCCGCATCGGTTGTGAAGGGTGTGCTCGAAGATAAGAAGTCAGGGTTCACAGTCACGATTGGACGCTCACCATACGTCGATGACTACCCTCTAGAAGAACTCCTCAGCCACGACGTTCTCGTGCTTCACTCGTTCACGTACCACGATAAGGCGGCGGCTGAATCCCTGCTCAGAGACTACGTTGAAGCCGGCAAGCTGCTGGTGGTCGACATGGACGGCCTCTACATTTCATGGCTAAGCGTGAACGCAGGCGAATTTCTTGGGGTCAACTTCTCTCGGGAACTGATCTACGACGAGCCGGGAAGCGATAGTTGGGGCGCCCCCTTAAACGTCACGTACTCAGCGTTGCCCGTCGACAACTCCTTCTCTAAGGGGATGAACCCGGACGGTTCACCTTGGTACGGCGTGGTGTATGAGGGCTTCTCTGAAACCCTAGTAGAGGTTAATGGAGGATACAAGGTGGTTGGCGTTCGTGACGGCATATACTTCGTCGGGTTGAACCTCTTCTACCACGCCCTCCTATATAATAACAGCGCGGAGATCAACCTCTTGAGGCTTATATGTAAACCCAGGGAGCCTCCCAAGGAAGAGATATTCACATATCAGGTGGTCAAGGAGACCCCTTATGAGAAGGTCTACAGGGTGGTCAGCAACACGACCATAGACGTCTTAGTGAGCATAGCATGGTCTCCACACTTGAAGGTCACGGTTAACGGTGAACCGGCAACAGTCGTCATTCAAGACCGTCTCATAAGGCTGAGACTGCCCAAAGGGGAGAACTACATCAGAATAACCTACGTAGAGACC
>LUCD01000114.1:1918-7927 GCA_001593925.1 Candidatus Bathyarchaeota archaeon B26-1 | reverse complement strand
CGATTATGTCTAGGGACGGCACCCCGGGGTAGCCTGCTCCGCTAAGAGCCTGCATCGTGGAGACTATAACCCTCTTCAAACCGAACTCCATAAGCGGCTTAAGTGTGATCGCCAACTGGATGGTTGAGCAGTTGGGGTCGGTTGAGATGAACCCTCTCCATCCCCTCCTCTTCCTCTGAACTTCGATGAGGCCTAGATGCTCGGGGTTCACCTCCGGTATCAGGAGGGGGACGTCCTCGTCCAAACGGTGGGCGCTAGCCTTACTTATGACCGGATACTCCTTCGCTATCTCCTCCTCCACGGGCCCTGCTACGGAGCTCGGTAACGCTGAGAACGTTAGGTCAACGTCTTCAGCTGCCTTTATCGCCTTCAAGCTCGTCTCTACAACCGTCATCTCGCCGATCTCCTTTGGCATCTCCGACTCGAGCCTCCACCTGCAGGCGTCGCGGTACCTCTTTCCCATCGACCTCTCCGAGGCCGCGAGGACGGATATATCGAACCAAGGGTGGTCTTTGAGCAGCTCTATGAACCTCTGACCAACCGTTCCCGTCGCTCCGAGTATGGCTACTTTACGCCTCAAAGATCCTCCTCACCGCCTTGACAGCCTCTTCAAGATTAGATTCATCGATAAAAACGTTTATCGTAGCCTTACTTGTGGTGATCTCGATTATGTTTATTCCCTTAGAGGTTAGGGCTCCTGAGACCTTGGCAACCCACCCCGGCGAGTCTATGAAGGATGGATGAGTCACCTCCAAGAGGCCGATTCCTCCCCTGCAGCTCAAAGCCTTGCAGACCCCGAGCCTGTGAAGCCTCTTGAGGAGTCTCTCCTCACCCCCCAAGGATGTGAAGACGGTTAATGAGTTCCTCCCCGTGCTGATCCCGTAGACCGGCCGGTCTCCAAGGGCGGAGAGGATGGCGCCGATCCCCTTCGGGTTCATCTCGCAGACGATGCTCACAGCTAAGAGCCCCGGCTTCCAAGTGACCTCCGGAGTGGTGGAGTTGAAGACTCCAACTATCTCGGTTCCACCCGACTTGAGGCTGTTGGAGAATCTTACGACCCTCAGCCGCTGGTTTGGGAGCTTATACTTCAAGGCTTCAGCCTTGACTATCTTTGCTCCTCCATAGGCCAAGGTGAACATCTCGTGGATGTCAAGTTTTGGGAGGGGCTTAGCGTCCGGCACTATCTTGGGGTCAGCCGACATAACTCCTTCAGTCTCCTTCACCAGAATCACCTCTTCAGCTTTTAGGCAGTTGGCTAGCAGTAGAGCCGTCGTGTCGCTTCCACCCCTCCCGAGGGTTGTCACTCTTCCATGCTCGTCTCTACCCAAGAATCCGCAGACGACCGGTATCACCTTTCCGAGGAGGGGCTCGAGGTGAGCCTTGACTCTCCTGCAAGTCTCCTCTAGGAGAGGTTTCGCATCGGTGAAGTTTGAATCCGTTATTATCGGCCACTCGTCTTGGCTCGGCTCAAAATACTTCGAGTCGGCTCCCTGAGCCTTCAACGCGGCTGAGAAGATGCGGGCGCTCGTCCTTTCACCCATGGCGACAACCTCCGGGTAGTCCTCCGGCGCAACGGTCCCGATCTGTTTCATGGCCTCTATGAGCCTGTTCGTGGTGTCGCCCATGGCCGAAACGACAACAACTACCTCCTTGTAACCGGACTCTACGACTTTCCCGGCGGCTTTCCGCACCTTCTCACCGTTAGAGAGGCATGCTCCACCGAACTTGACGACTACCCTGCCGCGGACAACCATCGGTAGCCACCGTTTGATTATCCGGCTCTTTTAGAGGCCTAAGACGTCCTCCATCGTGTATACGCCGGGTTTATCTTGCCGTAAGACCCACTCAGCCGCGTAGAGGGCTCCTTGGGCGAAGACTCTCCTCGAGAAGGCTGTATGTTCAATCCTGATCATCTCGTGGGGGCCGGCGATTATGATGTTGTGTATGCCCGGGACACCTCCAGCCCTGACTGAGAGTATCTCGAGTTCGCCGGGTCTTCTGGGGTTTAGGCCCTCCCTCCCGTACACGATCTTCGAGTAGCCCCTAACCTTTGAGATCAGCTCGCCGATCCTCCTGGCGGTTCCGCTGGGAGCGTCCTTCTTACCGGCGTGGTGGACCTCAACTATGCTGAAGTGGTAGTCTTCGGGGAATGCTCTGAGCACATCTATCATCTTTAGGAGTATGTTCACTCCGAGGGCGAAGTTCGGAGAGAAGACTGCTGGAACCCTGCTGGAGACGGCGTCCCTAACGATCTTCATCTGCTCCTCCGTGAACCCGGTCGTCCCCATCACTATGCGGCGCCCGAGGTTTGCGACGGCCGGTACGTTCTCAACCTCGGCGGCCGGCGTTGTGAAGGTTAGGTAAACCTCGGCGTCGCGGACTGCCTCCTCTAGCTTGGAGGGGTCCATAATCACGACTTCGGAGGCGCAGACCCCTGCCTCCCTCAGGCTCCGCCCCACGTTGGGGTCGTCCGGAGCTGCGACTGCTCCTACAACCTCGAAGCCTCTTGAGATGGCTTCTCTGATGAGTGTGCTTCCCATCCTGCCGGTGGCTCCGGCCACGCATATTCTAACCATAGGTTAAGCCGCTCCAGCTCTCCTCGTTGTAGAGCCTCTCACCTAAATCTACATCGAAGAACCTCTCAACCGGCTCAAGTATCTCCGGGTTTCTCTCGTAAACCGTTCTAACGGCCTTCAAGACCTTTTCTAAGCCTCTCTTGGTCATCTTGCCCAGTGGGCGCCTACAAGGGCCGGAAGGCATCCCTAGGATGTTCATCAGGGTCTTGTATGGGAGGGGGTTCCTCGCCTTGCAGAGCACGGGGCCGTAAGGGGTCTCCTCTTCAGTCTTGACCGTGACGATCGAGAAGAGGGGTTTAAGGGCGTCGTATAGGCGGGAGGCCTCCTCCGTTTCTCCGTCGAGGATGGACTGGGTTAGCCTCTGAACGGCTTTTGGAGCGACGTTTGACGTAACGGAGATTACGCCTCTAGCCCTGATCCCCGGGTCTCTCATCATGATGTAGGTCTTGTCGTCGTCCCCGGAGAGTATGTCGAAGTCTTCCCCGCAGAGCTTCCTCGTCAACCGCATATTCTCGAGGTTACCCGTCGCCTCCTTGACTGCCCTCACGTTCTCGTATTGGGAGTGGAGAATCGCCAAGTCTTGCGGGAGAAGCTGGGTTCCAGTCCTGCCTGGAATAACGTAGGGTATGACTTGAACCTCTGGGAACCTGCTTGCTATCGGCGCTATGTACTCCCTCCTTATCTCTAAGCTGCTCGGCCCATTGTAGTAGGGGTCCACAAGGAGCACGCATCTAACCCCGAAGTCCGCGGCGTGCTCCGTCGCCTTCAAAGCCTCCTCGGTCGAGTTGCTTCCCGTTCCAGCTATGGTAAGGCCTCTCTCCCCCACCTGCTCGTAAACTTCCTCGATGACTTTTATATGCTCGTCCCACGTGAGTGTTGGGCTTTCACCGGTTGTTCCGACAGCTAGAACCCCGCTTACACCCTCCTCAACCTGGAACTCGACGAGCCTCCTCAACCCTTCATAATCGATATCCCCGTTCTTGGTCATGGGAGTTATGGACGCGGTGTAACATCCACCAAAGACATGCATACTCTCTCCTCCTAACAGTTGTTGAGGATGAATGTTCACGGTTCGTATTTATTTTTTTCGTTCAAGTCCTACGAAAATCGTAAATTCAGAAGAAAACGAGCGGCCTGCCCCACCCCAATAACTCACGTCGAAAGGAAACAAAAACAGCTTCTGAAGAAAGGAAGGAACCTGAAATAAAACCCTTCCATGGAAGGTATAGAGAGGAGAGGGTCGAACAGCCAAGAAACACCGCAGCTCCATGGACCAAGACCTTAACGGCTCGGTGGCCAACGCATACTCAAACGCATCTTCGAGACAGAAACCGGAGGACCCGCATGTCGAGAGGAAAAACGCATAAAAACGTTTATAAGGACTGAGACTGTGTCTTCTTAGGTGGCTTCAAGGTTTAGGAGCACCACCTAATGCCCGGGCGCCCACATAAATCGCCGGCGCGAAAGCCCCTCCTCGGGGTTGAACGAGGCAATGGTTAAACCGTGGAGCGGATGCAGATCGGTTCGATCTTTTGGTCTCTCGATCTTACTGGTGGTCTTGGTCTTCACAACCCAAGTCTCAGCCTCAACGGACAACGTTGGAACAGTGATCGTCGAGGATATCCACAGCCCCTTTGCAGGCTCCTTCGAGAATCAACCCTACATATACGTTATGCTCCGTTCCAGAGACGGTGAATGGAGCGTCAAGAATACGACGACGATCGGCGGGTTGGTGCACTTCGAGGTTCCCTCCGGAGAACAGTTCTACATCCTCGTTTTGAACCGCCGCCTCCGGAGGCTCTACGTCTTCACCAACATGGGCAACTACTACACCGTAGACGATGGAGAGACCCTGAGGATATCCGTAAAGCTCGAAATCTTCAAGGCTGAGGTCTGGCGCCTCATGAGGATGGGAAAGCTGGATTTCCGCAGAGCCATCGAGGAACTCAACGAGAGCAGGTACGACGCCTCAACCCTCTACAACCTCTACGGGTCCATCGAGGAGAAGGCCTCCCTCTCCCTTGAGAGCGCCGAGAGAGGCGACTACGATGAAGCCCTGATGCTCCTTGGAGAGCTGGAGGGCGCAGTCAAGGATTTACGCGATAACTACAAGCTGTTGATTGTGGGGATCAACGTCTCATTCATCCTCCTATACGCGATGGTGCTGATGTCGTCGATCCTCATCGGAAGGTTCTTGCAAGAAAAGATACCTAATAGAGCTAGTAGCCTTCACGGCGCTTGCAACCCTCCTTCTCCAATACCAGCCTGACTTCAACTTTTTGATGAGGAGGATCGTTCCCGAAGAGTTTTCAGGTCAATGGTTCCAGTTAGGGGCGGCAATTCTCCTATCGGTCTTCCTAGCCGTCAGGGTGGTGATTAGGCTTCTATCCATAGCGTACCCATTCGCGTCCCGCACCGTGGAGATAACAGTTGAAAGGTTGAAGAAGAGGAAGCTCCGCACACTCTTAACCATCATAACCATACTCATAGTTGTGATGAGCCTCACAACCTTAACCTCGGCCTCCCTTAATCTAGGCGCGGTCGAGGTTGTGGGGATGCGCAGGTACGTGGACCACGATCTCTCAGCAGTTATAGTGAAGCAGGGAACGGAGAAGACCCTGAGCGACCCATTGATCAAGAGGTACGCCTACGTCGAGACGGCTGTCACCCTAGCGTATAACCCAACAATCGAGGTGGACGAACGAGGCGCATACAGAAGGTTCAGAGCCGTAAACGTAAACGACCCCAACAGGACGATGTTCCTGGAGGGCATAGTGGGGTTAGACATCGACCCAGCCGTCAAACTCTACAATTTAACGGGAATCCTGAAGGAAGGGAGCTTCATGACCCGCGACGGAGAAGCCGTGATCAGCGACTCCCTAGCCGAAGCCTTAAACGTCACTGTTGGAGACCTCATCGATATCTGCCACGGAGCCGAGGACTACTATCCGGGATGGGTCGATGACGCCGTTAACCTCACGAGGTATAAGGTCACGGGAGTCTTCTCCGCGGAGAAGGCTGGAGCCATAAAGGAACTGAACGGGTACCCCCTCTTCAACCTGATGTCGATTGGGAGAAACTTCATAATAACAACCGTCAAGGGAGTTCTGGAGTCATCCTACGGCTCGTCCAAGGGCGAAATAGTCTCCTTCACAATCGTCCTTAAGCCGGGATACGACGCCTCATCGGTGGCCTCATCCCTCGTCTCCCAAGGATACACGGCTTGGAGGATAGAGGATGGGGTCGCATGCTTCCTAGTGAAGTCCGCCGCGATCTCCATAAGTGGGATGGAGTGCCACGTAGTCACGATCGCCATAGGTTCACTTCTAGTCTTCAACGTTATGTTAACGTCCATTTATGAGAGGAGGAGAGAAATCTTCACATTCACGGTTGTGGGGATAAACCCCTCACACATCAAGAACATGATACTGCT
>LUCD01000114.1:0-1826 GCA_001593925.1 Candidatus Bathyarchaeota archaeon B26-1 | reverse complement strand
CGGTTCGATGCTCCAAGAGGTCAGCTACGTCAGGAGCGGGCCGATATACCCGGCTTTAAGCCTCATCACCATAATCTTTATGGCCTTAATCGGGGGATACCTACCAGCTAGAAAGGCCATGACCATAACAACTCCAAGCCTGGCTCTCAGATGGAGTTTAGAGGCGGAACCATTAGACGAGAAGACGTACAAAGTGAACATTCCCATACTCCTAACGCCGAGAGAACTTAGAACCTTCCCCGAATACGCGCTTAGATCGTCCGTTTACGGCTCAAACATGGTCCTCAAGCTCAGAAGATACGTGAGGAGCAGAGATGGAGCGTACAGGTTCATATACGACGGGTCGTCCCCGGACTCTGGAGGCTACGGCTGTAGAGTTAACCTAAGCTTCATCAGGGAGGGGAGGGGCTGGAAACCACTGATAATCCTCGAGGAGGCTAGAAGTTACCCAGCCCGGTACAGAAGGAGCGTAATAGACGTGCTGAGAATGTTCTTCCTTGAATACTCGGACTGGAGGGCGAAGAGGAGGAGACTGCCCTGGAGAGTTAAACCCGACTACTAGAGAAGATTGAGGTGATAGCTATGAGAAGAGGACGCTGGGAAAGCGAGATAACGATAAAGACATCGTTCATAGTTAAGGCCTTCCAAGATTACATCGATAAGTGGATGGAGTCTGGGAGAATCGTGTGGGCTAAGGCCAAGGGAACGCCCTTCCAGAGGTTCGTATTCGGCTATAAGATGATAGGATTCTTTGAGAAAGAATGGCATATAACAGCTGTTTACGACGCCGTGCCGAAGAAGAAGATGAACAACAAAAAAGCAGAAGTGTACAGGATTCTTAAAAACATGGAATGTGTAATGCAGAAGAAAGGACTCTTCAGAAAGAATGTATACTTTAAATCTCCCGACTACTTCCAAGAGCTCCAAAAATACATACCTGAGATCAAAGCGTCAAACAGATTATCGAACGTCTTAAATGGAAACGAAAAGGTCATCAGGTTAGTGAAGGCCATAAACCCTGAAGCCCTAACGATAACCCTCGAATCCATCAGTGATGAACATCAAATCCTCATACGCGGACCCGAAGACCTTAGAAGGGCCATGGCTGAATTTTATAAGAACCCGACGCACATAACTTGGACCATCACCCTCTCAACCACGCTCCAGAAGGGTCCACGACTAAAAGGAAAGATAGAGAAGATCGTCCAACTATTCAATGAGATCGTCACGGCCATAAACCGGGTGGAGAAAAGCGTTGAGGCCGAGATTGGGAGGTAACAGATTCGTGAAGGGAATGATGAGGAGATGAAGGTTATTCGAGTAGGAGTTGTCGGTTTAGGGGACCGCGGCCTCCACTGGATCCGCCTGCTTCAACAGATAGACGGTTACCGCATAACCGCACTGTGCGATCGATTAACAGCTCTACATGAACGTGCTTTGTCGCAGGTGAAGGACAGATCTAGGGTTTCCACCTACACTTCCTACGAAGAGATTCTGGAAGACCCCAACGTCGACGCGATTGCCCTCTGCGTCCGATGCAAGGAGCAGGGAAGAATGGCGGCTCAAGCGCTTGAAGCCGGTAAGCATGTCAACTCCGAGGTGCCCGCCGCACACACAATAGAGGACTGTTGGAGGATCGTCCTCGCCGCCGAACGAACAGGCTTAGTTTATCATTTAGCGGAGCAGACAAGGTATTGGGGATTCGTGGAAGCATGGCGAAGACTGGTCAGTGAAGGGGCTATCGGGCGCGTCCTATACTGTGAAGGCCAGTACTTCCATTTTTATACTCCCCTCCGAGCGTTTCAAGACCCCGAGACGGGGAGATT